>SEGN01000356.1 GCA_004211245.1 Variovorax sp. | reverse complement strand
TTCGCGAACCCGTATGTGGCGAGCACGCGCGGCTACATCGACGACGTGATCCTGCCGAGCGAGACGCGCAAGCGCA
This sequence comes from Variovorax sp., assembly GCA_004211245.1. Classification (GTDB taxonomy): domain Bacteria; phylum Pseudomonadota; class Gammaproteobacteria; order Burkholderiales; family Burkholderiaceae_C; genus Variovorax. Next base: position 3,079 of record SEGN01000356.1, on the reverse strand, counting down.
TCTGCCGCTCGCTCGTCATGCTGCGCGAGAAGAAGCTCGAGAATCCGTGGCGCAAGCACGGCAACATTCCCCTGTGAGCACGGAGAACAAGAACATGTTCAAGAAGATCCTCATTGCGAACCGCGGCGAAATCGCCTGCCGCGTCATCAAGACCGCGAAGAAGATGGGCATCCTCACGGTGGCCGTCTACTCGGACGCCGACAAGGACGCGCGCCACGTCGAACTCGCCGACGAGGCCGTGCACATCGGCGCCGCGCCATCGCGCGAGTCGTACCTGCAGGCCGACCGCATCATCGACGCATGCAAGAAGACGGGCGCGGAGGCGGTCCACCCGGGCTACGGCTTCCTGTCGGAGAACGAAGCCTTCGCGCGCAAGGTCGAGGAAGAGGGCATCGTCTTCATCGGGCCCAAGCACTACTCGATCGCGGCGATGGGCGACAAGATCGCCTCGAAGAAGCTGGCCAACGAAGCGAAGGTCAACACGATTCCCGGCTGGAACGATGCGATCGAATCGGCCGGGCGCGCGGTCGAGATCGCCAGGGACATCGGCTACCCGGTGATGATCAAGGCGAGTGCCGGCGGCGGTGGCAAGGGCCTGCGCGTGGCCTACAACGACAAGGAAGCGCTGGAGGGTTTCACCGCCTGCCAGAACGAGGCGCGCAACAGCTTCGGCGACGACCGCATCTTCATCGAGAAGTTCGTGCAGGAGCCGCGCCACATCGAGATCCAGGTGCTGGGCGATTCGCAGGGCAACGTGATCTACCTGAACGAACGCGAATGCTCGATCCAGCGGCGCCACCAGAAGGTGATCGAAGAGGCGCCGTCACCTTTCATCAACGAAGCCACGCGCCGCGCGATGGGCGAGCAGGCCGTCGCGCTGGCCAAGGCAGTGAAGTACCAGTCGGCCGGCACCGTCGAGTTCGTGGTCGGCAAGGACCAGGACTTCTATTTTCTCGAGATGAACACGCGCCTGCAGGTGGAGCACCCGGTCACGGAATGCATCACCGGCCTCGATTTGGTCGAACTGATGATCCGCGTGGCCGCAGGCGAGCCGCTGCCGCTGACACAGGCCGACGTGAAGCGAGAGGGCTGGGCGATCGAATGCCGCATCAACGCCGAGGATCCGTTCCGCAACTTCCTGCCCTCCACCGGCCGCCTCACGCGGTTCCAGCCGCCGAAGGAAACGATGTTCTCCGCCGACACGGAGCACCTGTACGGCGTGCGTGTCGACACCGGCGTGTACGACGGCGGCGAAATTCCGATGTTCTACGACTCGATGATCGCCAAGCTGATCGTCCACGGGAAGGACCGCGCGCATGCGATCACGCTGATGCGCGAGGCGTTGAACGGTTTCGTCATCCGCGGGGTCAGCAGCAACATCCCGTTCCAGGCCGCATTGCTGGCCCACCCGAAGTTCGTCGCCGGGGATTTCAATACCGGGTTCATTGCGGAGCACTATGCCAAGGGCTTCCATGCGGAAGACGTGCCGCATGACGACCCCGATCTGCTGGTCGCACTGGCTGCGTACATGCACCGTCGTTATCGCGCACGCGCCTCCGGCATCAGCGGGCAGCTCGAAGGGCATGGGGTCAGGATCGGCGAGCAGTTCGTGGTGGTCGTGCTGGGCAGCGCGGGCGACCACGTGCATACGCCGGTGTCGGTGACCGATTTCAAGGGCGCCTCGGGCGGCAGCGCGGTCCAGGTCGGCAACCGCAACTACAGGATCAGCGGCGGCGCCCAGCTGGGCAGCGTGCGCGTCGAAGGCTTCGTGAACGACAAGCCGTTCACCGCGCAAGTCGAGCGCGGCGCGGGCAAGAATCCGCTGGCGCTGCGCGTGTCGCACAACGGGACCCAGATCGAGGCGATGGTGCTGTCGCCGCTCGGCGCGCGGCTGCAGAAGCTCATGCCGTACAAGGCGCCGCCCGATCTGAGCAAGTTCCTGATGTCGCCGATGCCGGGCCTGCTGGTCGAAGTGGCCGTGCAGGCCGGGCAGCAGGTGCAGGCCGGCGAGAAGCTCGCTGTGATCGAAGCCATGAAGATGGAAAACGTGCTGTTCGCCGCGCAGGACGGTGTGGTCGGCAAGATATCGGCGAGCAAGGGCGAGTCGCTGGCGGTGGACCAGGTCATCATGGAGTTCAATTGATGGCAACCCGACCGTTCAAGGTGCTGGGTGTCCAGCAGATCGCCATCGGCGGCCCCGACAAGCTGCGCCTGCAGAAGCTCTGGGTCGAGATGCTGGGGCTCGAAGTGACGGGCACCTTCCGCAGCGAACGCGAGAACGTCGACGAGGACATCTGTGCCATCGGCAGCGGCCCGTTCAAGGTCGAGGTCGACCTGATGCAGCCGCTCGACCCCGGCAAGAAGCCGGCGGTGCACACCACGCCGCTCAACCACATCGGCCTGTGGATCGACGACCTGCCGGCGGCTGTGGAGTGGCTGACGTCCATGGGAGTGCGCTTTGCGCCGGGCGGCATCCGCAAGGGCGCGGCCGGCTTCGACATCTGCTTTCTGCATCCCAAGGCCAATGACGAGTTCCCGATCGCGGGCGAGGGCGTGCTGATCGAGATGGTGCAGGCGCCGCCCGAGGTCACGGCGGCGTTCAATGCGCTGGGCGCTACGCGTTTCGCACCTTCCTGATCGGCGGCTTCACGTCGGCGCTTTGCGGCGGGAGCATCGGCTGGTGTTCGCGCGCCGGATTCAGGATGATCGAGGTCGCTGTTTCCGTCAGGATGCAGAATTTGGTCACCACCGCATCGAGGTGGGCCACGTCGATCACCGCGATCTCCAGCACCCAGCTGTCGTCGCCCGTCACGTTGTAGGCATTGACGCATTCGGGCGTCTGCTGCACCAGTTTGACCACGCGCGCATAGTCGGCGCGCCCCACGCGGATGATGGCGCGGATGCCGTAGCCCAGCCGGGTCAGGTCGACGGTGGCGCGGTAGCCCGTGATGACGCCCGAAGCTTCGAGCTTGCGCACGCGCTCGGTCACGGCCGGCTGGCTCAGGTGCACGCGGCGGCCGAGTTCGGCCATCGTCAGGCGCGCGTCGGCCTGCAGTTCTGCAAGGATGCGCGTGTCATG
>SEGN01000051.1 GCA_004211245.1 Variovorax sp. | reverse complement strand
CGGCCCGCGGGCGCGCACGTCGAGCCAGCTTGCCAGCGCCGCCACCAGCGAGCCCGCGTGCAGCGGCCCGGTGGGCGAGGGCGCGAACCGGCCGGTCGGGGTCACGCCACGGCGAGAGCCAGCGACAGGCCCGAAAGAAAAGCGTCCTCGACCCGGTGTCCGGTGCACCAGTCGCCCGCCACGCCGATGCGCGCCTTCGCGTCCCACAGGTGCGGCTTGCCGAGCGGTACCTCGGTCTTGGCCTCGCTCCAGCAGCGCGCCTGCGCGTGGCTCGGCGTGGCATGGATGCCGGTGATCTCGGCAAATGCGCGCAGCAGCTTGGCTTCGACGCGCGGCGCGTCATCGCCCAGATGCTCCTGCGACCAGGCGGCGCTGGCCTGCAAGGTCCAGCGCTCGACGCGTTCGCGGCCGGGCTTGGACGATTCGCGCGCGAGCCAGGCCACGCGGTGGTGCGTGCTGCGCGCGGCGTTCCATTGCGGGCCAAGGTGCGACATGTTGGCCTGGTTGGCCTGCGGAAACGCGATCATCAGCGTCCAGCACGGCGCAATGCGGACCGCATCGACCTTGCGGCTCAGCGTGGGCGACAGCGCGCCGTCGCCGAGCAGCGCTCGGGCGCGCGCCGGGGGCACGGCGAGCAACACCGCGTCGAAGCCGGAGTAGACGTGGCTGCCACCGTCGCTGGTTTCGGTGCGCAGTTGCCAGCGCTTGCCGTCGAGCGCATCGCGCTCGATGCGACGCACGGCGGTGCCGGTCACCAGCGCGTCGCCCAGCGGCCTGGCCCATTCCGCCACCACGGCGTCCATGCCGGGCTGGGCCACCCAATGCGGCTCGAGCGAGGGCAGTGCGGCCTCGGCCACCCGGCCGTGCGCATCGAGCACGCGGACCAGGTTGGCGCTCCAGCGCTTGCACAGCTGCGGCACGGTTTGCAAGGCGCGGGCGAAGCGCTCGTCGCGCACGGTGAAGTACTGGGCGCCGCTGTCGAAACGGCCGAACGGCGTGCTTTCGCTCGCCATGCGGCCGCCCGGGACGGCATGGCGCTCGAACACCGTGACCTGGTGCCCGGCCTGCACCAGCGTGCGCGCGCAGGCCACGCCGGCCATGCCCGCGCCGACGATCGCGAAGTGGCGGGCGGCGGCAGTGTCTCGGTGGCGGTCGGAGGTCGGGCGAGCGGTCATGACGGGTCTCTCTTTTTGAATGTGTGAGCGGGAACGGGCACGCAGACTCTACAACCTAGCGGCCACGGTGCCGCTCCAGCAATGCGCGGCGCGTGCCCTCGTGCTCGAACTGCGCCAGCCACCATGCGAGTGCGCGCCCGGCCTGGCCGGCGCTGCGCGCACGCCAGGCACAGTGAAGCTGCACCGAGTGCATCGGCCGCTCGGTGCGGCACTCGACCAGGTGGCCGGCTTCGACGTACGGCCGCGCCATCGGCTCCGGCAGGTAACCGCCGCCGAGCCCGTGCAACTGGGCCGCCAGCTTGGCCTGCATGGTGGGCACGGCCAGCACGTCCTGCCCGCCGATCAGGTTCACCGTCATGCTCGGCCCGCTGCGCGACGAGTCGGCTGCGGCCACGGCACGGTGCCGGCGCAGGATGTCTTCGGTGAGCGGTCCGTCGAAGCGTGCCAGCGGGTGGTGCGGCGCCACCGCGTAGATGAACTTCAGCTCGCCCAGCGGCCGCGTGCGGATGCCGGTCGCGGTGAAAGCCAGGCTCGCCGCGTCGAGCACGCTGCCCACGGCGAGATCGGCTTCGCCGGTGGTCAGCGCCTCGATGGTGCCGAGCAGGGTCTCGTCGCGCAGCTTGAGCCGCGTGGGCGGCTCCAGCGCGTAGAACGCGCCGACCAGGTCGAGCAGCGAGTCGCGTGCCACCACGCTGTCCACGGCCAGCGTCAACATCGGCTCCCATCCGGTGGCGACGCGCTTCACGCGCTGGGCCACTGCATCGATATCGGCCAGCATGCGCGCGGCCTCGCGCAGTAGCTCAGTGCCGGCTTCGGTCAGGCGGGCCTGGCGCGCGCTGCGGTCGAACAGCAGCACGTCGAGCGCGTCCTCGATCTGGCGCACGCGGTAGCTCAACGCACTCGGCACCAGGTTCAGCGCGCGTGCCGCACCGGCGAAGCTGCCGGCGCTCACCACCGTCTGCAGCATGGCCAGGGCGTCGGGGGTCAACACATCGCGAGGGGTCGGCATGGCGCTCAATCATTCAAATAATTTGAATGGTGCCATCAAAACCGGGCATCTGGTGGCCGCGCGCTCCGGCCTAAAGTCCATTTCATCCGCTGCGCATCCGGCGCGGCATGCAGAAGAAGGCCCCGCGAGGGGCCGGAAGGAGTTCAACGATGTTGCAAATCCGTAAGTCACAGGAACGCGGTTACGCCGATCACGGCTGGCTGCGCTCGTTTCACAGTTTCTCGTTCGCCGGCTACTACGACCCGGCCCACATGGGCTTCGGCAACCTGCGCGTGATCAACGAAGACCGCGTGGCGGCGGGCGCCGGTTTCGGCACCCACGGCCACAAGGACATGGAGATCATCAGCTACGTGTTGTCTGGCGAGCTGGCGCACAAGGACAGCATGGGCAATGTCAAGTCGATCCCGCCCGGCGACGTGCAGCGCATGAGCGCAGGGCGCGGCGTGACGCACAGCGAGTTCAACCACAAGGCCGACGAGACCACGCACTTCCTGCAGATCTGGATCGAGCCGAAGGAGCGCGGCATCGCGCCGGGCTACGAGCAGAAGGAATTCAGCGTCGCCGAAAAGCGCGGCAAGCTGCGCCTGGTGGCCTCGCCCGACGGTGCCGAGGGTTCGGTCGCGATGAACGCCGATGCGAAGTTGTTCGCCGGCCTGCTCGATGGCGACGAGAAGGCCAGCCTGGCGCTCGACCCGAAGCGCAAGAGCTACGTGCACCTGGTGCGCGGTGAGCTCGAGGTGAACGGGCAGAAGTTGACGACCGGCGACGCGGCCATGCTGCAAGGCGAGTCGCAGCTGACGCTGGAAGCCGGCAACGATGCCGAAGTTCTCGTTTTTGATCTCGCAGCCTGAGCTATCGGGGCCGCCCACGGGCGGCCCTTTCCTTTTTTTCAACCTGGAGTTTTCATGTCCACTTCCACCGCTTCGATGTCGTCCTCCGGCGTCACCACCACCTCCCTGCAAGACACGCTGGCCCTGGTCGGCCGCATCATGATCGCGTACCTGTTCATCCCGGCCGGCTTCGGCAAACTCATGGGCTTCGCTGGCACCGTCGGCTACATCAACTCGGTCGGCCTGCCGCTGCCGCAGGTCGGTGCGGTGATCGCGATCGTCGTGGAACTCGGCCTAGGCATCGCGCTGCTGCTGGGCTACAAGACCCGCATCGTGGCCATCGTGATGGCGCTGTTCACCGTCGCCGCCGCGCTGTTCTTCCACAAGTACTGGTCGGCACCCGATGCCATGAAGATGATGCAGACCATCAACTTCAACAAGAACATCGCGATCGCCGGCGGCCTGCTCGCCATCGCCGGCTTCGGCGCAGGGCGCCTGAGCATCGATGGCAAGCGCTGAGCTTCGTTTCCAGGAGAACCGTCCATGACCGATGTCGTCGTTGTCTTCCATTCCGGCTACGGCCATACCCAGCGCGTGGCGCAGGCCGTCGCCGACGGTGCGAGCGCTGCGCTGCTTCAGATCGATGCCGACGGCAATCTGCCCGAGGGCGGCTGGGAGGCCCTGGCCGCGGCCGACGCGATCGTGTTCGGCGCCCCGACGTACATGGGCGGCCCGAGCTGGCAGTTCAAGAAGTTCGCGGATGCATCCTCCAAAGTCTGGTTCACCCAGGGCTGGAAGGACAAGCTGTTCGCGGGCTTCACCAACAGTGCGGCCATGAGCGGAGACAAGTTCTCCACGCTCAGCTACCTGTGGACGCTGTCGATGCAGCACCACGGCGTGTGGGTGAGCCAGGGCCTGATGCCCAGCAATGCCAAGGCGTCGCCGCGCGATTCGGTCAACTACATCGGCGGTTACGGCGGGCTGCTGACGCAGTCGCCTTCGGATGCGAGTCCGGCCGAGATGTCCAAGGGCGACCTCGACACCGCGCGCATCTTCGGCGAGCGGGTCGCCAGCGTCGCGGCCAGATGGGTGTCGACAAAAACCTGAGTCAGGGCATCATGTCGGCCATGGAAACGCTTCAACTGCTCCAGCCGGCCGACAAGGACCTCGGCGGCGGCTTCAAGGTACGGCGCCTGCTGCCGGCCGCAAAGCGTCGCTCGGTCGGGCCTTTCGTCTTCTTCGATCACTTCGGGCCCGCCACCGAAACTCCGGGTGGCCAGCACGACGTGCGGCCGCATCCGCACATCGGCCTGGCCACCGTCACCTACCTGTTCGAGGGCGCGATGATGCATCGCGACAGCCTCGGCAGCGTGCAGGAAATCCTGCCCGGCGCAATCAACTGGATGACGGCCGGGCGCGGCATCGTTCATTCCGAGCGCAAGCCAGAGCGGTTGCACGAAGCCACCTACACCAATCACGGCCTGCAACTCTGGGCTGCCCTTCCGCAGGCCTTCGAAGAGACCGACCCGAGCTTCACCCACACCGGCGCGTCGGCAATTCCGGAAGCAGTGGTGCAGGGCGCGCCGGTGCGCGTGCTGATCGGCGAGGCCTTCGGGCTGCGCTCGCCGGTCGAGACCTTCGCACCCACGCTCTACCTCGACATCGCATTGCCCGCGGGCGGGCGTTTCGAGCTGCCCGCGTTGGCCGCCGAGTTGGCGATCTACCCGGTCGACGGCGAGGTGTCGCTCGACGGTACGCCGGTGCCCGCCCACACCATGGCCGCACTGCCGGACCACACCGGCGTCACGCTCCTGGCGCAATCGCCCGTGCGGGTGATGGTGATCGGCGGCGATGCGCTCGACGGCCCGCGCTACATCACCTGGAATTTCGTCTCGAGCCGGCGCGAGCGCATTCTCGAAGCCGGGGCCGACTGGGCGGCGCAGCGCATGGGGCACGTGCCGGGCGAGACCGAATTCATCCCGCTGCCGGGTCATCCGTTCGGACTGCAGGAGCCGGACGTGAAGACCACGCCAGTCTGAACGGCCCCCGCGAGCGGTCGAGCGCGATGCGCGGCTCGACGTGGCCACGCGACTTAATGTCACCTTAATCATCGACGACGAGCATCCACTCCCTGAGTTCAACCACCGTTTGCCGTGGAACTCCAAGGAGATCGAATGCTCATGGCCTTGTCCCCGTCCGACGACGATGCCGCACCGGCCGCCGGTGTTTCGTCATCGGCTCCACGCCTTGCGGTGCATGCCGTCGACGACGTTCGGCGCAGCGAGGTAGAGGGCTTCATTCGCGACGTGTTTGCCAGACGCTACGGGGCTGACGTGCGCAGTTTTGCGCCCACCCTGGTGAGCCTGCAGGATCGCGGAGAAATCGTCGCCGCGGCGGGCTACCGCAGCGCGGCAGAGGCTCCGCTGTTCCTCGAGCGCTATCTGCCATCGGCGGTGGAAACGCTGCTGGCGTCGCAGGCCGACGCCCGGCCGGAGCGCCGCGGCATCGTCGAGGTCGGTCACCTCGCGGCGAGCCGCGCAGGCGAAGGCCGTCGTCTCATCGCGCTCCTGGGGCCGCACCTGGCGGCGCAGGATTTCGTGTGGGTCGTCGGAACGATCACCACCGAGCTGCGGCAACTGTTCACGCGGATCGGCGTCACGCCGCTTGCGCTCGGCACCGCCGATCCGGCTGCGCTGGGCGCGGAGGTGGTGCATTGGGGCAGCTACTACGACCATCGTCCCGTGGTGCTCGCCGGGCACCTGCATCAGGCGCTGCGGCGGCTCGCGCGCAGGGCGCTCGCTTCGAAGGCCGGCCAATGAGCCAGGACCTGAACCCTGCAGCGGTCGCACTCGACGACGGTGCGCATCGATGGACTTTCGACGAGATGGAAGCGCAGACGCGCGCTCTCGCAAGCCGGCTCGAGGCGCAGGGGACCAGGGTGTTGGCCACCCTCATGGACAACTCCCCGGCGTGGGTCGTGGCGGATCGCGCCGCGGCCGACGCGCGCGTGGTCCACGTGCCGCTGCCGGTTTTCTTTACCGCGGAACAGATCGCACATGCGTTGGGCTCGGCCGGCGTCGACACCGTCCTCACGACCGCGCCGCTGGCGGCGCGCTGGTCGCACGCTTCCTCCTCGCCCTGCGTTGTCGCGGGTCAGTCGCTGGCCATGGTGAGCCTGCCGTCGCGGCCGGTACCGATGCCGGCCGGCACGTCGAAGATCACTTTCACGTCGGGCACCACGGGCGCACCGAAGGGCGTGTGCCTCGATGGCAGCGCCATGGCCGCGGTGGCCGGCGGGCTGGTCGCGGCGATGGAGCCGCTGGACATTCGCCGCCACCTGTGCGCGCTGCCTTTCGCCGTGCTGCTCGAGAACATCGCCGGCGTGATGGCGCCTCTGGCACGCGGGGCAACCTGCGTTGCGCTGCCGCTCGCACAGGTGGGCCTGGCCGGCTCGTCCAGCTTCGATGCGGCGCGCTTCCATGCCACCGTGGCCGCGCAGCAGCCGCACAGCATCATTCTGCTGCCCCAGATGCTGCGCGTTTGGGCAGGCCATCTGATGCTGACCGGTCAACGGGCACCGGAGTCGCTGCGCATGGTGGCCGTCGGCGGCGCCGCGGTCGGCCTCAAGCTTTTGCAGGCAGCGCGCGCCGTCGGGATTCCGGCCTACGAAGGGTACGGGCTCTCCGAAGGGGCCTCCGTGCAAACGCTCAACCTGCCGGGTGCCGACCGGCCCGGCAGCGCCGGCCGTGCCTTGCCACATGCGCGGCTGCGGATCGCAGCGGACGGCGAAGTCCACGTGGACGGCAGCCTGTTCCTGGGGTACCTGGGCGACGGCCCGGCCGAGCCGGCGAACCGGGCCGACGGCTGGCCGACCGGCGACATCGGCCACATCGATGCGGACGGCTTTCTTCACGTGAGCGGCCGCAAGAAGCACCTGCTGATCACCGCTTTCGGCCGCAACGTGTCGCCCGAGTGGGTCGAGACTGCGCTGCGCAGCGAACATGCCATCGCGCAGGCCGTGGTGTTCGGCGACGGCGAACCGACGCTGAGCGCCGTCCTGTGGCCTGTGCAGCGCGATGTCCCGGACCAGGCACTGCAAGCCGCGGTCGACGCCGCCAACGACGGCTTGCCCGACTACGCCCGTGTCGAACGCTGGCTGCGGGGCAGGGCGGACTTCAGCGTGTCGTCGGGCCTGGCGACTGCCAATGGCCGGCCGCAACGCGCGGCCGTCCTCCAGATGCATGCGGACGCGCTCGGCCCGACCACCATTCCCACTGTCTGATTCAAGAAAACGCAATGAGCTTCTACAAACAACTGGTCGAACAGACCGCCGAGGCCCGCTTGGGCCTGCTGGGTACGCCGATCATCCAGGGTTGCCTGCGGGGCGAGGTCTCGCTGCCGAGCTACCTGGCTTTCCTGCGCGAGGCCTACCACCATGTGCGGCACACGGTGCCCCTGCTGCATGCCTGCCGGGCGGCCTTGCCCGAATCCAATCGGTGGCTGGAAGGGCCGCTGGACGAATACATCGCGGAAGAGCAGGGCCACGACGAGTGGATCCTGAACGACATTCGCGCAGCCGGCGGCGACGACCAGGCCGTGCGCAACGGGCTGCCCGGCCATGCGACGGAAGTGATGGTCGCCTATGCCTACGACACCATCGCGCGACGCAACCCGCTCGGGTTCTTCGGGATGGTGCACGTGCTCGAAGGCACCAGCGTTTCGCTCGCGCTGCTCGCCGCCGACCAGATCCAGAAGCCGCTCGGACTGCCCGACGCGGCGTTCAGCTACCTTCGTTCGCATGGCACGCTCGATCAGGAGCACACGGCGCACTTCGAGCTGCTGATGGACCGGATCGACGACCCGCAGGATCGCGCAGACATCGTTCACGCCGCGCGGGCGTTCTACCGGTTGTACGGCGACGTGTTCCGCGGCCTGCCGCTGCCCCGTCCCGAGACCGCCGACATCGCGGTGGCCGCATGAAAGCCGCTGGCGCGCGGGTGCTGCTGACAGGCGCCAGTGGCGGCATCGGCCAGGCCGCTGCCACTGCGCTGGTGGCTGCAGGCGCTTCGGTGATGCTGGTCGGCCGGTCTCCGGCACAACTTGCGACGCAGGCCCGTGCGTTGCTGCGCGAGAGCGCCTCGGCGGCCGTCAAACCGCAGGTCGAGTGGTATGCGGCCGACCTGACGCGGACCTCCAGCGTCGCGGGTCTGGCCGAGCTGGCGGCAGGGTGGGGCTGCGACGTGGTCGTGCACAACGCCGGCGTTCCCGGCTTCGGTCGGCTCGAAGCGCTGGATGCCAACGAAATCGCGCAGGTTCTCCACCTGAACCTGTTCGTCCCGATGCTGCTGACCCAGGCGCTGCTGCCGCATCTGCGTGCGTTGCCGCAGGCGCGCATCGTCTTCGTCGGCTCCGTGCTCGGTCGACTCGGCCTGCCCGGCTACAGCGTCTACAGCGCAAGCAAGTTCGGGCTGCGAGGGTTTGCGGAATGTCTGCGCCGTGAACTGGGTGACACGGGCATCGGGGTGCAATACCTCGGGCCGCGTTCCACGCGCACGGCCTTCAACAGCGACGCGGTCGTGCACTACAACCGGGCCACGCGCACGTCCGTGGACGATCCGCAGGTGGCGGCCCGGGCCCTGCTGGATCTGCTGCAGAGCGGCGCGCCGGAGCGTTTCCTGGGTTTCCCGGAGAAGCTTGCCGTGCGTCTCAACGGACTGGTGCCGGCATGGCTGGACAGTGCCTTCGCGAAGCATCGCGCCAGCCTGCCGCCCCTGGAAGTTCCGGCTGCCCTCTCGCTCGAATGTCCGCCTTCGCCTGCTGCGACGGACGTCGACACCCATTCGCTGATGCACAGCACTCCTTGAACGAAAGAAAAAGATGAACCACGTACTTTCTGCCGCGCCATCCCGTCGCAAGTTGATCACCGCGCTGGCCGCAGCAGGCATGGCCATCGGCGGCCTCCTCGCGTTGCCGGCGCGCGCTGCGGCCGTCGACGACGCCGTCGTCGAACTGCAGCACGACTGGGAAGTGATCCGCTACCAGAGCCCGCCGGCAGAACGCGAAAAGCGCTTCGAGTCGCTGGCCGCCAAGGCCCACAAGGTCAGCGAGACCTATCCGGGGCGCGCCGAGCCGCTGATCTGGGAAGGCATCATCGTGAGCTCGTACGCGGGTGAAAAGGGCGGCCTCGGCGCGCTGGGTCTCGTGAAGCAGGCCAAGGCGCTCTACGAGTCGGCGATCGCGATCGACGGCACCGCGCTGCAGGGGTCGGCGTACAACAGCCTCGGCGTTCTCTACTACAAGGTGCCTGGATGGCCGGTGGGTTTCGGCGACAAGGCCAAGGCGAAGGAGCTGCTGCAGAAAGCGCTGGCGATCAATCCGAAAGGCATCGACCCGAATTTCTTCTACGGTGAATACCTGATCGAAACGAAGCAGCCCGAGCAGGCCGCCGCGTTTCTCGACAGCGCCATCAACGCCCCGCCGCGGCCGGGCCGCCAGGTGGCCGACAGTGGGCGACGCGAAGAAGCGCGCGCCCTGCTGGAAAAAGCCAAAGCCAAGTGAACGGGTGTTGCGCTCAGCGCGGGGCGCCGGCGAAGCGCAGCTGCACGCTGACGCCCTGACCGTTGGCGGCCGTGCCGAACACCAGCTCCAGGCCGTGCAGCTCGGCGATCCGCCGCACGATCGAAACGCCGAGTCCGCTTCCGCCTTCCTGCTGGCCGTCCGGGCGGTAGAAGCGCTCCCCGAGCCGCGCCAGCTGCTCGCTCGAAAGCGGTGGGCCGTCGTTGACGATCTCGATGGTCTCCTGCGTGAACCGCAGCGTCACGCCGGTTCCGGCCGGCGCGTAACGGACGGCGTTGTCGATCAGGTTGCGAAGCAGCACCGTCAGCAGGTGCTCGTCGCCCATGAGCGGCATGGGGTACTTGCCCGGCCCCGGCCACTCGCAGGCGAGCTCGATGCCGCGCCGCTCCGCGAGCAGCAGGCAGTCGCCGATCGCCTGCTCGACGATCGGTGTCCATGCGACTTCGGTCAGGCGGGGCATGGCACCCGACTCCACGCGCGACAGCGCCAGCATCTGTGTTACCAGCCGGCCCATGCGGTCCAGGCCTGCGTTCAGCCGGTCCTCGGCCTCGGTGCGCTCTTCGGCGGTGCCGGAGCGCCGCACCACGTCCCACTGCGCGCGCAGGACGGCCAGCGGGGTTCGCAGTTCGTGGGCCGCATCGGCCGTGAAGCGCCGCTCCCGCACCAGCAGTGCTTCGATGCGCGCGAACAGGCCATTCATTGCGCCCAGCATCGGTTTGAGTTCGACAGGGGCCCGGTCGTCCGGAATGGGTTGCAGATCGTCCGCCTTGCGGCTGCCCAATTCCGCCGTCAGCTCGGCCATCGGCGCGAGGGCGCGACGGACCGCCCACGTCATCACCCCGAGGAGAAACGGCAGCACCAGCAGCCACGGCACGACCTGGCTGATGGTCAGTCCGTAGACCAGTTCGTCGCGCTCGTAGGCGCCCTGGCCGGCAGCCACCAGCCACCGTCCGTCGAAGGACTGGAGGTAATAGACGCGCCAGGGCTTGCCGGCCACGATCTCGTCGAAAAACCCGCTGCGGTTGGTGCGGTTGGGCAACTGCACGCCTTCGCGGTCGGACAGCATGAGTCGGCCGCTCTCGTCCCACACCGCCACCGCGAGATCGCGCACGTCGGACTCGCCGGCGTCCGCGCTGCCCTCGGTCGGAGCCGGCGGCAGCGGCGCGAGGGAGCCGACGAAGGCCGGGCCCAGCGTCGACTGGACCTGGCGGGCGAGGCGGATGAGTTCGGTGTCGTACAGCTCGTTGACCTCGTGCCGGGCACGGCTGACGGAAAAGTAGAGCGCGATCCCCCAGACCAGCGGTGCGCAGACCAGCAGGTACAGCAGCAGGCGGCGTTGCAGGCTCATGGGGCCGTCTCCCCGGAGCCGATGGCATAGCCCACGCCGCGCACGGTGCGCACGATGTTCGGGTCGATCTTGCGGCGCAGGTGGTGGATGTGCACCTCCAGTGCATTGCTCTCGGGCTCCACGCCGCTCCAGTCGTAGAGCTTTTCCAGCAGGTGCGCCTTGGACAGCACGCGCTGCGACTGGCTGAGCAGCGCTTCGAGCAAGGCGAGTTCGCGCCCGGTCAGGTCCACCTGCACGCCCTTCCAAAGAACGACCTTCGTGGCAGGGTCGTACTGGAGCGCCCCCTGCTGCCACGCTGGCTGCGCCTGGCCTGCAGCGCGACGCACCAGTGCGCGCAGCCGGGCCGCCAGTTCGTCGATCGTGAGCGGCTTGACCAGGTAGTCGTCCGCCCCGGCGTCCAGCCCGGCGATGCGCTCCTCGATGCCGTCGCGGGCGGTGAGGATCAACAGGGGCAGCTTCACCCCGCGCCCGCGCCAGCGTCGCAACCACACCATGCCGTCCCCTCGCGGGAGGCCGAGATCGAGCACCACCGCGTCGAAGGCCGCGCCCGCCAGGGCCGCGTCGGCCTTCGCGCCGTCGCCGAACCAGTCGACGGCATGGCCGAGCTGGCGCAGGCCTGCCGCCAGGGCCTCCCCGAGCAGAACATCGTCTTCAACGACCAGCAAACGCATATTCGCTACTCCGTTTGGTAAAGCGTCGACACGGTGGCAAAGTCGCGCCCCAACTGATCGACCTTCACTTCGAAAGGCACGCTCTCGCCCGGCGCGACGGCGGGCAGGTTGTCGACTGTGCTGAAGCCTGTCAGCCGACCTTCGCGATCACGCAGGCTGACCCACAGCCGCGCCTTGCGCACGATGGCGCTGCCCGGGTTTTTCACGCTGCCGCTCACCATGGCAAAGCGGTAGGTGAAGCGCTGGCTGAAGTTGACCAGCACGCTGCTCGTGTCGGCGCGGGTGTCGCTCACGGCCACCTCGAGCGGCAGGCGCGGGCCGGGCAGCGCGGCCCGGCGCAGCACGGGCTTCCATTCGACACGGGTTTCGGTGATGCGGTTCGTCTGCCGGGGCTCCAGCAGCAGCGGAAAGCGCTCGCCCGGGTACAGGTACGCCGGCGCCGCCACGGCGCTGGTCCCGTCGAGCTTGCTGCCGTCGAAGCGGCTGATCACCGCACCGGGTGCGATCACCACCGTGTCGGCGCTGCGGTTGACGATTTCGCTCAGGTAGAGAGGACGCTGCGTGATGCCGCGCACGGCCACCAGCGGCAGCAGCGTGAGCTGCGCGGCGTCGAAGCGCTCGCTCTCGTCGGCCAGCAGGTCGGCGCTGGCCAGACGCAGGTCGGGGTGGAAGACTTCCGGTGCAGCGGTGCTGCGGATCACGCGATCCCTGGCCACGACCTGTGCGATGCCGCCGGTCTTGCCATCCTTCAGCTGATAGCCGATCCGGTAGTCCCAGGCTGCGACGGGCGCTGCGCCGATGCGATCGATGCGCACCTCGACGTCGCTGCGCTCACCGGGCGCGATCTCGCCGCCTTGGACGTGGCCATGCCCATAGCCGACGACGGCGCCGCGCTCGTCGTACAGCGTCGCCAGCACCTCTGCGCCTGCCAATGCGCCTTCGGTGCGGGTATTGACCAGCCGGCCGACGAGCCGCAAGTCGTCTTTCTGCTGCACCAGCCATACACGGCTGAATGCGAGGCGCGGCCCTTCCATGCTGCGATTCGGTGCACTCAGCCGCTGCACGGCCAGTTCCTGCCGCGTGGCTGCCTGATCCCCGGGAAGATCGATCAGCAGCGGGGCGGATTCCCCCGGTGCGAGCACGCCGATTGACACGCTCGCGCCGCGCTCCGCCAGACGGCTGGTGCCGTTGTAGAAAGTGGCCTTCAGCGCGGGGCGGTCGAGTGGCTGCGCGCCGGCGTTTCGCACCATCACGAGCAGCTTGGGACGCGCCGAACTGCCGTTGCCGACCAGCACCTCGCGCGGGGTGTCGAGCTGAAGGTCGGCGACGGGGATGTCGCGGCTCGTGATGGAGCCGACGCCCGGCAGCGCAGCAGCGCCGGAACGTGCCGTCGGCTTGCGTGATGCGACGAAGGCGCCCAGCCCGACGATCACCGTCACGGCGACCACGGCGACGCCCATGGCGATCGCAGCGTTCTTTCCGACGATGCGGTTGCGTGAGGACTGCTCGGCGGCGAGGCGGCGGGCGGCTTCGTCCTTGACCTGGTCGAGCACCCGCTCCAGTCGTTGCGAGACATCGTCCTGCGTGATCGTCACCGAGCCGCAATGGCCGCAGCTGAACTGGTTGAGACCCGTGCGTTGCAGAGCGCTGCTGCCGCACTCGCCGCACTTCAGAGTCTTCAGATCGATGGTCATGGGAGCCCGGGAAAACCAGGGGATGCTAACGCAGCCGACCTTCGACGCCGCGGCGTCATGTCCCACCGGGGAGCCGGCCCGCAGCGTTCACGTTACGTGCATGACCGATCCACGCAATGTCGCGCACGACAAAAAAGTGCAACAGGAAAAAAAGCATCGCGGCGAGGAGATCGCCCCCGATGCGGAGCACGCGCCTCAGCCGGGCCTGAAGCCCGCTCTCAAGCATTCCGGCAAGCAGGATGCCGATGCGAACGAGGGCGAGCCGACTTCGGCGAAGGACGCGTGATCAGGCGAGATCGAAGCGATCGAGGTTCATCACCTTGGTCCATGCCGCGACGAAGTCGGCGATGAACTTCTGCTGCGCGTCCGAAGCGGCATAGACCTCCGCGACGGCGCGCAACTGCGCGTTGGAGCCGAACACCAGGTCGGCGCGCGTCGCGGTCCAGCGCAGCTCGCCGCTCTTGCGGTCGCGGCCTTCGAACTGTTCGTCCGAACCGCCAACCGGCTTCCATTCCGTGCC
>SEGN01000355.1 GCA_004211245.1 Variovorax sp. | reverse complement strand
ACGCTCAAGCAGTCGACCGAACACTGGCACCTGCCACTCGGGCTGCTGTTGATCGCGGTGGCGCTGTGGGCGCCGCGCGGACTGGCTGCGCTGTCGCGCAAGAAGGCCGCGTCATGAGCCTGTTTCGCATCGAAGGCCTGGTCAAGCGCTTCGGCGGCCTGCTCGCCACCGACCATGTGTCGCTGGACGTTCAGCAGGGCGAGATCCACGCACTGATCGGCCCCAACGGCGCCGGCAAGACCACGCTGGTGAACCTCATCACCGGCCTGCTGCCGAGCGACGCGGGCCGCATCCTGCTGGACGAGCGCGACATCACGCGGTTCAAGGACCACCAGCGCGTGGCAGCCGGCATGTCGCGCTGCTTCCAGGTCACGCGTGTGTTCGCGAAGGAAACGGTGCACGACAACCTCATGCTCGCAGCGCAGGCGCACGCGGGCAGCAGCCTGCGCTTCATGGCGGCGCGCGAGAGCGAAGGCGCGTTGACCGAGCGCGCGATCGCGCTGGCCGACCGTGTCGGCCTGGGTGCCGAACGCCATCGCATCGCCGGCACGCTGCCGCATGGCGCGCAGCGCGCACTCGACGTCGCGCTGGCGCTGGCCGCACAACCGAAGCTGCTGCTGCTCGACGAGCCGATGGCCGGCATGGGCCCGGACGAATCCGCGCGCATGGTGACGCTGATCGCGTCGCTGCGCAGCGAGATGGCGATCCTGCTGATCGAGCACGACATGGACGCCGTCTTCCGCCTGGCCGACCGCATCACGGTGCTCGTGCAGGGCAAGTTGCTGATGACCGGCTCGGCCGACGAGGTGCGGGGCCATCCCGATGTGCAGGCCGTGTACCTGGGCACCGAGGCCGAGGGGCACTCATGAGCGACGGACTGCTGCTCGAAGCCGGGGGCATCGAGGCCGGCTACGGCGCCAGCCAGGTGCTGTTCGGCATCGACATCGCGGTCCGGCCCGGCGAGGTGCTCGCGCTGCTGGGCCGCAACGGGATGGGCAAGAGCACGCTGCTCAAGGTGTTGACCGGCACGCTGCGCCCCACCGCCGGCAGCGTCCGGTTCGCCGGCGAGCGCACCGACGGCATGCAACCGGACGCGATCGCGCGACTCGGCATGGCGATCGTGCCCGAGGGACGGCACGCGTTTCCGAACCTGAGCGTCGATGAACACCTCATCGCCTTTGCCCGCCCGCGCCCCGGCCAGGCCGCGCGCTGGACGCCCGCGGCGCTCTACCAGCTCTTTCCGCGCCTGGCGGAGCGCAAGCAGCATGCGGGCAATCAGCTCTCGGGCGGCGAGCAACAGATGCTGGTGATCGCACGCGCGCTGTCCACCCATCCGCGCCTGCTGATCCTCGACGAAGCCACCGAAGGACTCGCACCCGTCATCCGCGAGGAGATCTGGCGCTGCCTGGCCACGCTCAAGGCCGAGGGGGAAGCGATCCTGGTGGTCGACAAGTACGTGCAGCGCCTGCTGCCGCTGGCCGACCAGCATGTGATCGTGGAACGCGGCCGCGTCGTCTGGCAGGGCGACTCGGCCGCACTCGACGCCGACCGCACGCTCTGGACGCGCTATCTCGGCGTCTGACTCAGCGCAGCACCCGCAGCCACCCGCAGCATGCCTTCCTGGGCCGTCGAGGCGACCAGCCGGCCGTCCTGCGTGAACAGGCTGCCGCGGCACAGGCCGCGCGCACCGCTCGCGCTCGGCGAATCGACCACGTAGAGCAGCCAGTCGTCGAAGCGGAAGTCGCGGTGGAACCACATCGCATGGTCCAGGCTCGCGGCGCGCACCTTGCCGCTCAGGAAAGTCAGCCCGTGCGGCACCATCGCCGCGCGCAGCAGGCCGTGGTCCGACGCATAGGCCAGCAGCGCGCGATGCACCGCCGGCTCGTCGGGCAGCGGCGCGACCGCGCGCATCCAGACGGCGCTGCCGCCCTCGCGCGGCAAGGGCGCGAGCAGGTCGTCCTGCTCGACACGACGGTACTCTATGCCGTGCGGCAACAGCCCCTTGACCTGCCAGCGCGCCGGCAACCGGTCGCCCAGGGCCACACGCTGCGCGAGTTCGCTCGGCAGACCCTCCGGCCCGCGGGCCTGCGGCATCGCGAACTGGTGTTCGATTCCGTCGTCGAGCGTCTGAAACGACGCCGTCAACTCGAAGATGATGCGATCCTTCTGTCGCGCCAGCACGTGCCGCGTGGTGAAGCTGCGTCCGTCGCGCACGCGGTCGACGCTGTAGTCGATCGGCGCATGCTCACCGGGCAGCAGGAAGTAGGCGTGCATCGAGTGCACCGGCCGATCCGCTGCGACCGTGAGGCTCGCCGCCATCAGTGCCTGGCCGAGCACCTGGCCGCCGAACACGGCGGGCGTGCCGAGGTCTTCGCTCTCGCCGCGGAAGCGGTCTGCGCCCACGGGCTGGAGCCGCATCAGCGCAACAAGTTCATCGACGAGGCGGGCGGGGTCGGAGGAATCGGTCATCGGTGACGGTCGGCAGTGCGGGAAGTTGATTCGGGGAGTCTTCACCATAGCAAATGCATGGCCGTCGCACTCAGGCTGCGTCAGTGTGTGTGCGAACATCATGCGCTGCCAACGCGTGCCCGACGCCCCGCCATGAACTACCTCCGAATGATCGCGACCACGCGGCGCCATCCATGTGCCGTGCTGCTGGGCATCCAGCTGCTGGGCATCCTGGCCTATCCGTTCGCGGAGTCGACGCCGGCCGGGCAGATGGCGCTGGCCGCGCTCGGCGTCGTGGTGCTGCTGGTGACGGTGCGCATGGTGCGGCGCACGCCAGGGCTCACCTGGGTCAGCATCGGCCTGGCGATTCCGATCATGGTGCTGCTGGCGCTGCAGGGCGCGGCCGACATGCCGCAGCTGCTGCCCTGGTCGTCGGCGCTGGAAGCGGTGTTCTATTTCTACGCCACCGGCAGCCTCATCGCCTACATGCTGGCCGACCGCAAGGCCACGCTGGACGAACTGTTCGCGGTGGGCGCCACCTTCACCTTGCTGGCCTGGGCGTTCACCCACCTGTTCGTGCTGACGCAGGCGCTGCAGCCCGGCTGCTTCCTCGCGGCGGTGAATCCGCAGGCGCCGCGCAGCTGGAGCGAGCTCATGTACCTGAGCTTCGCGCTGCTGTCGAGCACGGGCATCGGCGATGTGATCCCGGT
>SEGN01000354.1 GCA_004211245.1 Variovorax sp. | reverse complement strand
ACGTCGCCGGCCGGCATG
Source organism: Variovorax sp. (assembly GCA_004211245.1). Taxonomy (GTDB): domain Bacteria; phylum Pseudomonadota; class Gammaproteobacteria; order Burkholderiales; family Burkholderiaceae_C; genus Variovorax. Next base: position 8,131 of record SEGN01000354.1, on the reverse strand, counting down.
AGGTAGGCGCGCTGGTCGGAGAAACCCACCACCTCGGCCAGCACCGGCGCCTGGTTGCCCATGCGCACCAGGCATTGCGAGCCGACCGGCACGCGCAGGCCGGCGGCCTCCAGCACCAGGCCGGTCAGGCGCGTGAGCGTGCCGCGCAGCGCGAGGCCCGCGTCCTGCGAGGCGCGCGCGTGCGCGTCTTCCATGAAGCGTTGCCAGACCTGGCGCTCAGGCGGCATCGCCGTCCTCCTCGCGCCAGGGCATCGAGAGGCCCAGGCTGGCCACCGCGCGCGACCAGCGCGAGGCGACGCTGCCGTCGACCACGGCGCCGGCCGACTCGACCAGGCAGTCGCCCGGCTGCACGGCGCTGTCGGACAACACGGTCACCGGCTGGCCGGTGAACTGCGCACGCAGGGCACCGTCGAGCAGATCGAAGTCGACCGGCGCGAGCCGCACCGTCGCGGCGCGGCCATCGGCCAGCAGCAGCGAGAGCGCCTCGTGCACCACGGGTTCGAGCGCGTTCGGGTCGGTTGCGAGTTCGTGCCGCAGCACCTGCCGCGCGAGCGCGCAGGCGATCTCGAGCGTGCCGCGCGCGATCGACTGCTGCGCATCGGCCAGGCCTGCTTCGGCGGACTGCAACAGCGACGCGAGACGGCGCGCAGCTGCCTCGCCTTCGCTGGCGCGCCAGATCGCATGCTGCGCCTCGGCCTCCGCCAGCGCTTCGGCCCGGCCCGCCGCAAAACCTTCGGCATGGCCCTGCGCATGCGCGTCGCGCAGCGCCTTCGGGTCGGAAATGCCGCCTTCCGGCGCGCCCCGGCCGTTGCCGCCGACCGCGCCGAACTGCCAGCGCGCGACATGCGCGATGTCCTCGCTGGCGATGAGCCGGGTGTTGCCGCTTCTCATCGCGTCACACCATGCCGCCATCGCTGCCGCCACCGAGCACCACTTGGCCTTCGTCGGCCAGGCGCCTGAGCGAGCGCAGGATTTCCTTCTGTTGCGCCTCGACCTCGGACAGCCGCATCGGACCGCGCGATTCCAGGTCCTCGCGCAGTGCCTCGGCCGCGCGCGACGACATGTTCGACAGGAACTTGTTGCGCAGCGGCGGCGCCGCGCCCTTGAGCGCGATGATCAGCGTCTCGGACGCCACTTCCTTCAGCAGCAGCTGGATCGACTTGTCGTCGAGCTTCATCACGTCGTCGAACACGAACATCAGTTCGGCGATCTCGGAGGCGAGGTCCGGATCGTGACTGCGAATCGCCTCGATCACCTGCGTGTCGACGCCGGCGCCGAGCAGGTTGATCATGCCGGCCGCCGTGCGCGCGCCGCCGAGCGACGGCTTCAGCACCTTGGCACCACCGGCCAGCACGCGGAACATCACTTCGTTCAGATCCTCGAGCGCGGCCGGCTGAATGCCTTCGAGGGTGGCCACGCGCAACAGCACCTCGGCGCGCTGCTGCTCGGGCAGCTTCACCAGAATGGCGGAGGCCTGCTCCGGCTCGAGGTGGACCAGGATGGCGGCCACGATCTGCGGGTGCTCGACGCGCAGCAACTCGGCCACCGAGGGCGCGTCCATCCACTTGAGGTTCTCGATGCCGGTGAGGTCGCCGGTCTGCAGGATGCGGTCGATCAGGATCGAGGCCTTCTCCTCGCCGAGCGCATGTTTCATGACGGCGCGCACGTAGTCGCCGGTGTCGGCGGCAAAGAGGCTCTGGCCGGCCGTGGCACCGACGAAGCGATCCGCCACGGCGCCGAGGCGCTCGCGCGAGACGGCGCGCGTCTTGGAGATGGTCTCGCCGAGCTTCTGCACTTCGCGCGGCGACAGGTGGCGCAGCACCTCGCCGGCTTCCTGTTCGCCGAGCGACATCAGCAGGATCGCGGCGTCGTTCAGGCCTTGTTCGTCCATCGTGTGTGCCTCGTGCCGCTCAGGCCGATGCGGCCGCGGCTTCGTCGCCGTTGACCCAGGTCTTCACGATGTTGGCGACCGCGACCGGGTTCTGGCGCGCCATCTGTCGAGCGCCTTCGAGGCGTGCCTGCTCCGGCGCGGCCGGCGGCGGCAGCGCGTCGGCCACCGGCGAGGCGAGTGCCGGGCGCTGCAGGGCTTCGGACAGCGTGGCGTCGAGCTGCGTGCCCGGCAGTTGCGGCGGCGCGGCAGCGGCCAGGGTCTTGAGGCCCGGGCGCACCAGGCCGAGCAGCACGATCGCGCCGATCAGCACCAGGCCGATCGGCCAGGCGAAGCTGCGCGCCATGTCGAGCGTCTGCGGGTTCTTCCAGAGCGGCACCTCGGCCACCTCGTTGCGCTCGCTCAGGAATTGCGCGTTCATGAGGTTGACCGAATCGCCGCGGTCCTTGCTGAAGCCGATCGACTCGCGCACCAGCGCCGTCATCTGCTCGATCTGCTGGGCCGACAGCGCCGTCGGCGCACCCGCCTTGCCCTGGGCGTCGACCACGCTCTGGTAGTTGATGACCACCGCCGCGCTCAGGCGCTTGACCTGGCCGGTGGCGCTGCGAGGACGGGCCGGGCGGCTGGTTCGAGGTGGCGCCCGGCACGCCCGAAGGCGCGGCGGCGGCAGCAGCAGCGCCGGTGCTTTCCACCGTCTGCTGGCTGCGCACGGCGCTGGCCTCGGCCGCCAGGTTGGGCTTGTGCTCTTCCGACGTGGCTTCGGTCTGAGAGAAGTCGACGTCGGCCGTGACCTGCGCCTTGACGTTCTGGCGGCCCACCACCGGCTCCAGCATGTCGAGGATGCGGCGGGCGTACTGCGCCTCGATCTGCTGCGTGTACTGCAGCTGTTGCGCGTCGGCGCCGCTGCCGGGCTCGTTGCTGTTGTTCGACAGCAGCTTGCCGGTGTCGTCCACCACGCTCACGGCGGCCGGCGTCAGTTCGGGCACGCTGGAGGCGACCAGGTGCACGATGCCGGCGATCTGGTTGCGTTCGAGCGTGCGGCCCGGGTGCAGCGTCAGCAGCACCGAGGCGGTGGGCTTCTGCTGTTCGCGAAAGAAGCCGTTCTGATTGGGCAGCGCCAGGTGCACGCGGGCGGCCTGCACCGAGCCGAGCGCCTGGATCGAACGCGTCAGCTCGCCTTCCAGGCCGCGCTGGAAGCTCAGCTTCTCCTGGAACTGGGTCATGCCGAAGCGGTTGTTCTCCATCAGCTCGAACCCGGTCACGGAGCCCTTGGGCAGGCCCTGCGAGGCCAGGCGCAGGCGCAGGTCGTGCACCCGGTCCGCCGGCACCATGACAGCGCCGCCGCCCTCCGAATACTTGTAGGGCACGTTCATCTGCGCCAATTGCGCGATGACGGCGCCGCCGTCCTTGTCGGCCAGATTGGCGTAGAGCACGCGCCAGTCGGGCTGGCGGCCGATCACGATGGCCGCAATGGCCACGCCGACCAGCAGCACGACACCGACGGCAAAACGCATGCGCTGGCGCTGGTCGAGGCCGGCGAGCTTGCGCGACCACGGCGCGGTGGTGGCGAGGGGAACAGGGATTTCGGCGACGGCGGACATGGGCGGTGGTTGGCTCTTGGCGTGGCACGATTATTCGGGCCGGCCCGCCGCGCATAAGCCGGATAAGGCGCGCCTTTCCCGCTCAATTCCCGGCCATGCCCGGCGCCGCCGGCCTTTAGCATCGTGGCCATGGAACTCCGCCTCAACCCCGTCACCGCCCCGCTCACCACGCGACCGGCCGGGGCCGCGCGCGCCGCCACCGGCGCCGTGCAGGAAACCGGCTTTGCCGGCGCCCTGTCAGGCGCGCTGAAAGCCGTGAGCGCTGCCCAGGGCGACGCGTCCGCCCTTCAGCGCGAGGTTCAGCTGGAGAACCCGAACGTCAGCCTGGAGCAGACCATGGTCGCGCTGCAGAAGGCGCAGATCGGGTTCCAGGCCACGCTGCACGTGCGCAACCGGATGGTCCAGGCCTATACAGACATCATGAACATGCAGGTTTGAATTTGGCTCGCCCCCAGGTTGGGCTCACTGCGTGTAGCCCGCCCACCCCCTACCGGGGGCGACACCAGTGGCCCGGCAAAGCCGGTTCCACGGTGTCTCGGTAAAGGCCAGTTCTTGGGGCGATCAGTGAATGAGCTGGAGCTTCGCGTCGAACATCTGCGCGAACTGGCTCAGCCAGGGCTCGGCGAGCACGCGGATCTCGGCATCGTTGCGCAGGATTCGCTGCATGATCTTCGACTTCTCGGCGCGGTGCTCGCGCGGCAGCTGCTCGCTCTTGGAGCGGTAGCGCAGCTGCTCGATCAGCACGGCGCAGGCGCCTTCGCAGCGCACCACGGCGTCCCAGTCCTCGCGCCGCGCCGCATCGAGCATCTGCAGGCTCGAGGCCTCGATCGCCTTGTAGTAGTCCAGCAGTCGGTCTTCCATCGGAAACTCCGTTCTGCCCTCAGGCGGGCTGGCCGGCAGCGCTGCGCGGCTGTCGGCCGATTTCTTTCCAGCCCTGCGCCACCGGGGCGATCAGGGCCGCGACTTCGACCAGCAGCTCGCCATCGTTGCGCAGGTTGGCAAGCGTGAGCCGCTCGATGCAGTAATCGTAAAGGGAACGCAGCCGTTCGGCCAGTTCGCCGCCACGCTCGGCGTCGAGACCGCCCTTCAAACCCTCTTCCAGGAAACGCACCGCACGCATGATCTGCGCGCCCTTCGCGGCCACGTCGCCGCGCTGCAGCGCGCCGCGCGCCGCCTGCACGGCCTGCTGGAGGCCGTCGAACAGCAGGGCCACCAACTGATGCGGATCGGCGCCGTCGACGCTGGACTGGACGCCGACGCTCTTGTAGGCATTGGCGGCACGGAGGCTGGGTGGTGTGTACATGGCGGTGTGTTCCTCGGGTGCCTCGCGGGGGTGCGCTGCATTCATTTCACCCTCTTGTTATCGGCAGTTACCGGGGGAACTCAATGCCGAACTCGGTCAGTCCGTCGACTTGTTCCAGGTTGCGACCTGCTGCGTCACGTAGGCGCTCAGCGCGTTCAGCGAAGCCATCTTGGTGTCGAGCGCGGTGTACTGCTTGCGCATGCGCTCTTCCACCAGGGTGAGGCGGTCGCTCAGCTTCTCCTGGCTCTTGGTGTTGGAAGTCTTCTGGTCCCGCAGCGAGCCGGTCTTGCTGCCGAGCATGCCGCCGCTGCCGATGGCCGACTGCAGGAAGCCCGACAACCGGGTGGCGAACCCGGCGGTGCTGTCCGAGGCGTCCGCGCCGCTGATGAAGAAGGCCTGGACCGCCGCCGGGTCCTTGAGCGCTTTGGCCAGCCGCGCCGAATCCACGGCCAGATCGCCAGCGGCGTCTTTCGCGATCGAGACGCCCACGTCCGACAGCCGCTGCAGCGCGCCGCCGCTGCCTGCCAGCGACCCGATCATGCTGCGCAGTGCCGTCTGCAATCCCGTGGTCGTGGCATCGCCCTGCAGCAGCGCGCCGCTCTTGGAGGTGGCGTCGAACTTCGTGGCCGCGTTGATGAGCTGGTTCACCGCGTTGTACGCTTTCACGAACGCGTTGATGGCTTGTCAGCGTGAGGCCGGGCACGGTGTCGACCAGCGTGTTGCTGGCCGAATCGATCGCGATGCCATTGATCGTGGCCTGGGCGTTGAGGCCGTATTGCGCGGCGTTGGCGGCCATGCCGGTCGCACCGATTGCCGGATCGAACGCCAGCGCGCCGAGGCTCGGGCCGGTGGCGGCCGGGTCGTCGGTGGCCTGGATCCGGAAGCCCTTGGCCTCGCCCGTGTCCGACGAGCGGATCAGCAGGCGTTCGCCCGACAGGTCCTTGAGCACCGTCGCCGTGACGCCGGCGCCGGTCGCGTTGATCTTGGAAGCGATGACCGCCATGCTGTCGCCCTCTGCCACCGTGACCGAAACCGCCGCGGCGCTGCCGGCCGTGAAGGCCGGGGTGCCGCCGGTCGCCCAGCTGCCGAGTTGAATGGACAAGGTCCCCGCACCGAAGCCGCTGCCGGCGGTCACGGCGCTCGACGCCACCGACTGCGCGCGCGCGAGCTGGGACACCGCCACGCTGAACGAGGTGGCCTGGGCGCCGTCGCCCGACACGCTGGCACCCACCGCGGCCGGCGTGGACGAGACCACCGACTTGGCATTCCACGTGGCCGGCAGCTTGAGCTTGGCGACCGCGTCGTTCAGGCTTGCCAACTGCGAGGTGAGGGTGCCGAAGGCGGAGATCTTGCTGTCCAGCACCGCGGCCTGCGTCTGCAACGCGGTCAGCGGCTTCTTCTCGATCGCCATCAGGCTCGTGACGATGTCGTCCACCTTGAGACCACTGCCGATGCCGGCCGATGAAATCGCTGCTGCCATGTCGTTTTCTCCTTCGGCCCAATGGCCAAAAAGCGGCCGACGGGAAATCCGTCAGCCGCCTTGTGCGTGCGCTTTGCGCTTTGCCTGATTACTTCAGCAGGCTCAGCACCGTTTGCGGCAGCTGGTTGGCCTGGGCCACCATCGCCGTGCCGGCCTGCTGCAGGATCTGGGCGCGCGAGAGGTTGGCCGTTTCGGCCGCGAAGTCGGCGTCCTGGATCCGCGAACGCGAAGCCGAGGTGTTTTCCGCGTTGGTTTGCAGGTTGGTCACGACCGAGGTGAAACGGTTCTGCACGGCACCGAGTTCGGCGCGGCTGCTGCTGACCTGCGTGAGCGCGGCGTCGACGATTTCCAGCGCTTGCTGGGCACCCTTGACGGAGGTGACGTCCACGTTCGACAGGAAGCTGAACGAGGTCGTTGCGGCGGCGGTCACCGCCGTCACGGTCGTGCCGCCGAGGCCCACGGCCGTCACGCCGCCGGTCAGCGTGCCAGCCGTGGCCGAGAAGTCCTTGCCGGCCTTGAGCGATTCGAGCGTGATGGCGCCGGTCGTGGCGTCGGCGGTGGCGCGCAGGCCGGTTTCACCCATCTGGGCGTTGATGCCGGCAGCGGTGGCGGCGCCGACTTGCGCAGCGGTATCGCCATTCTTGTAGTTGATGGTGTTGATCGTCACGCCATTGAGGACCAGGCCCGACATCGAGCCGGCTGCGGTGGCCACCGCGGCAGTCACACCCACCCGGTCCGCCGCGAACTTGACGTTGCCCAGCGCGCCGGCCGTGGTGTTGGCGATCTTGTTGATGCCGATGGTCTGGCCGGCATTGGCGCCAACCTGGAACAGCTGGGCGCTGAACGAACCGTCGAGCAGCTTGGTGCCGTTGAAATCCGACTGCTTCGAGACGCGGTCGATTTCCGATGCGAGCTGCGTGACTTCCGCCTGGAGCGCGGTGCGGTCCGAGGCCGAATTGGTCGCGTTGGCCGACTGCACCGACAGTTCGCGGATGCGCTGCAGGTTGTTCGCCACTTCGCCGAGCGCCCCTTCAGCGGTCTGCGCCAGCGAGATGCCATCGTTGGCATTGCGCACGGCCTGGTTCATGCCGCGGATCTGCGAGGTCATGCGGTCGGAAATGGCGAGGCCGGCAGCGTCGTCCTTGGCGCTGTTGATGCGCAGACCCGAGGACAGACGCTCCATCGACATCGACAGGGACGACTGGCTCGCGGAAAGGTTGCGTTGAGCGGTCAGCGAACTGATGTTGGTATTGATGATCGAGGCCATGGAAAGCTCCTTTAAAGCGGAATAAAAGCGGCATTGCTGCCAATGACTCGCCAGCAAAGAGACTGGCCACCTGGCGGATCGCATTCGCGGCCCGTTGGGTTGGTTTTCGGTTCGATACGGGCTGCGCTTGAGGCTTTTATTTTTCGTAACGCACCCTCAAGAAACCGGGCGAACGGCAGAGGTGGACCTGCGCAAAACTGTCTCGGCAGCACCACATCTGTAACGACGGCACCCGTGCGATCACGCTGGACCCCCTGTTTTCGCGTCGGGAAGAAACGAACCTGTTTCATTTGCGCAATTTCCAAAATGAATACCTTTGAATTCAACATGAATGGAATTGCTGGAATTTTTGTAGCCTGGAAGTTCACATGAATACTTTGGGTGTAGGTCGCAGGAGGACAAAAGCGCTTGGAAACGAGACGCTGTTTACAGTTGTTTACTTATTAAAGTTTTTGTTACGGCGATCAGAATCGGCCTCAACGTAAACGAGGCGTTGTCCTACGAAAGCCACCGAAATGACCAGCGAACAAATCCTTGCCGAGATTCGTGAAGCCAATCTCACCTACCTGATGCTGGCGCAGAGCCTGATCCG
>SEGN01000353.1 GCA_004211245.1 Variovorax sp. | reverse complement strand
GGCGCCGGCCGGATCTTCCAGGCCTCGACCAATGCCTTCATCAACACCGGCGACGGCCTCGGGATGGCGGCCCGCGCCGGCATCCCGCTGCAGGACATGGAGTTCTGGCAGTTCCACCCGACCGGCGTGGCCGGCGCAGGGGTGCTGCTGACCGAAGGCTGCCGCGGCGAAGGCGCCATCCTGCTCAACAGCAACGGCGAACGCTTCATGGAGCGCTACGCGCCGACCATGAAGGACCTGGCGCCGCGCGACTTCGTGTCGCGCTCGATGGACCAGGAAATCAAGGAAGGTCGCGGCTGCGGTCCGAACAAGGACTACATCCACATGAAGCTGGACCACCTGGGCGCCGAGACGATCCACAAACGGCTGCCCTCGGTGTACGAGATCGGCATCAACTTCGCGAACGTCGACGTCACGAAGGAACCGATCCCGGTGGTGCCGACCATCCATTACCAGATGGGCGGCATCCCGACCAACATCAACGGCCAGGTCGTCACCCAGAGGGGCGACGAGAACAGCCTCGTGATCGACGGGCTCTACGCGGTCGGCGAATGCTCCTGCGTGAGCGTGCACGGCGCCAACCGCCTGGGCACCAACTCGCTGCTCGACCTGCTGGTGTTCGGCAAGGCCGCCGGCAACCACATCGTCGAGTTCAACAACAAGCAGAAGGAGCACAGGCCGCTGCCGGCCGATGCCGCCGACCGCTCGCTGGAGCGCCTGAACCAGCTTGAGGCCTCGACCGCCGGCGAATACGCGCAGGACGTGGCCAACGAGATCCGCGCCACGATGCAGCAGCACGCCGCCGTGTTCCGCAAGCAGGTGTCGATGGACGAAGGCGTGGTCAAGATCGCGGAGATGCGCAAGCGCGTCGCGGCCATCACGCTGAAGGACAAGTCGCGCGTATTCAACACCGCGCGCATCGAAGCGCTGGAAGTCGACAACCTGATCGAAGTGGCCCAGGCCACGATGGTCTCGGCAGCCGCCCGCCGCGAATGCCGCGGCGCCCACACGGTCGAGGACTACGAACGCCCGGCGGACGATCCGGTCGCGCCGCTCGGCCGCGACGACGCCAACTGGATGAAGCACACGCTCTGGCACAGCGAGAGCAACAGCCTCACCTACAAGCCGGTGAAGCTGAAGCCGCTGACGGTCGACTCCGTGCCGCCCAAGGTCCGGACGTTCTGAGAACATTTAAAAGGTCAACACGATGAAGCGCACATTCCAGATCTACCGCTACGACCCGGACAAGGACGCCAAGCCCTACATGCAGACCATCGAGATCGAACTCGACGGCCACGAACGCATGCTGCTCGACGCGCTCATGAAACTCAAGGCGCAGGACCCGACGCTGTCGTTCCGCCGCTCCTGCCGCGAGGGCGTCTGCGGCTCGGACGCGATGAACATCAACGGCAAGAACGGTCTGGCGTGCCTGACCAACATGAACACGCTCAAGGGCACCGTCGTGCTCAAGCCGCTGCCCGGCCTGCCGGTGATCCGCGACCTGATCGTCGACATGACGCAGTTCTTCAAGCAGTACAACTCGATCAAGCCGTACCTGCAGAACGACACCGTGCCGCCCGAGAAGGAGCGGCTGCAGAGCCCCGAAGAGCGCGAAGAGCTCGACGGCCTGTACGAGTGCATCCTGTGCGCGAGCTGCTCGACGAGCTGCCCCAGCTTCTGGTGGAACCCGGACAAGTTCGTCGGCCCGGCCGGGCTCCTGCAGGCCTATCGCTTCATCGCCGACAGCCGCGACGAAGCCACGGCCGAGCGGCTTGACAACCTGGAAGACCCGTACCGCCTGTTCCGCTGCCACACGATCATGAATTGCGTGGACGTGTGCCCCAAGAACCTCAATCCGACCAAGGCCATCGGCAAGATCAAAGAGCTGATGGTGCGCCGCGCGATCTGAGAGTCAGGCCCCGATGCAAGCTCAGGACACCCTCGACCAGCCGCTCGGCGCCCCCGCGCTGAGCAAGCTGAAATGGCGTTGCCGGCGCGGCCTGCTCGAGAACGACCTGTTCATCGCCCGTTTCTTCGAGCGGCATGAATCTCGCTTGACCGTCGGCCAGGCGCAGGCGATGGAAACGCTGATGGATCTGTCCGATCCGGATCTGCTCGATCTGCTGCTCAAGCGCAAGGAACCCGAGCCTGCGTTGGTCGGCTCGGGCGTGATCGATCTGTTGCGTCTCCTGCGCGTTTGAACACGCCAGATTCCCAGTCTCCTGAATATTCATCTCAAGAAAGAAAGTCGAAATGAAAGCCTCCGACACCAAGGCCACGCTGTCGTTCAGCAACGGGACGGACAACGTCGATCTGCCGATCTACAAAGGCACGCTCGGCCCCGACGTCATCGACATCCGCAAGCTCTATGCGCAGACCGGCATGTTCACGTACGACCCCGGCTTCATGTCGACGGCGTCGTGCCAGTCCGCCATCACCTACATCGACGGCGACAAGGGCGAATTGCTGTACCGCGGCTACCCGATCGAGCAGCTCGCCACCAACTGCGACTTTCTGGAAACCTGCCACCTGCTGCTGTACGGCGAGCTGCCGAACGCGACGCAAAAGGGCGACTTCACCAAGCTCGTGACCAACCACACGATGGTCAACGAGCAGATGCAGTTCTTCCTGCGCGGTTTCCGCCGCGACGCGCACCCGATGGCGGTCATGACCGGCCTGGTCGGCGCGCTGTCGGCCTTCTATCACGACAGCACGGACATCAACAATCCGAAGCACCGCGAGATCGCCGCGATCCGCCTGATCGCGAAGATGCCGACGCTGGTCGCCATGACGTACAAGTACACCGTGGGCCAGCCCTACATGTACCCGAAGAACGACCTGAGCTACGCCGGCAACTTCCTGCACATGATGTTCGCCACGCCGTGCGAGGAGTACAAGGTCAGCCCGGTGCTGGAGCGCGCGCTCGACCGGATCTTCATCCTGCACGCCGACCACGAGCAGAACGCTTCCACCTCGACCGTGCGCCTGTGCGGCTCGTCGGGCACCAACCCCTTCGCGGCGATCGCGGCCGGCGTGGCCTGCCTCTGGGGCCCGGCCCACGGCGGCGCCAACGAAGCGGCGCTCAACATGCTGGGCGACATCCAGAAGGCCGGCGGCGTCGAGAAGATCGGCGAGTTCATCAAGCAGGTCAAGGACAAGAACTCGACCGTCAAGCTGATGGGCTTCGG
>SEGN01000352.1 GCA_004211245.1 Variovorax sp. | reverse complement strand
ATCCGCCCGATGTACACGCCCGGCTTCGCCGCGCCCGAGATGTACCGGCGCGATTCGTCGATGGGCCCCTGGACCGACATCTACGCCATCGGCGCCTGCATCTACGCCTGCATGCAGGGTTACCCGCCGAACGATGCGCCGCAGCGCATCGAGAAGGACAGGCTCGGCCTGTCGCTGTCGCGTCTGCGTGGCATCTATTCCGACAACATGATCGAGGTTGTCGAGTGGTGCATGTCGCTCGATCCGCTGTCGCGACCGCAGTCGGTCTTCGCATTGCAAAAAGAGTTGAGCCGTGAGGGCGAACGCCACTACACGAAGCTCACCGTCGGGGAGAAGGTGCGCCTGTCGATCGACAACATGCGCTCATTCGAAAAGAAGGGGCTGCCTAAGGCGGCAGCTCCCACAACCAGACCGGCATGAACCCCCACGCTCCTCACTTCGTGTACTCGCTGCCCCCCGAGGGGGCCATGGCTCCCTTCGAGCGGCCGGGCGGGCGCCAATGAAGTTCTCTGTTTTCCAGGTCAGCCGCAAGGGCGGTCGCGTCAAGAACGAAGACCGCATGGGTTACTGCTACACGCGGGAGTCCGGCCTCTTCGTGCTGGCCGATGGCATGGGCGGTCACCCCGAGGGGGAGATCGCCGCACAGATGGCGTTGCAGACCATCGCAGCGCTCTACCAGCGCGAAGCCCGCCCGGTGGTGAAGGATGTGCGCGCGTTCCTCACGTCGTCGGCACTGGCTGCACACCAGCAGATCATGCGTTACGCCGGCAACAAGGCCATGCTCGACACGCCGCGGACCACGCTCGTGGCCGCCGTGCTCCAGGGCACGACCGCCACCTGGATCCATTGCGGCGACTCTCGGCTCTATGTGGTGCGCAATGGCGACCTGCTGACCCGCACGCGCGACCACTCCCACGCCGAGCGCCCGCGGCTCGACCAGGGCCCGGAGCCGGTCAACCGCAATCTGCTGCTGACGTGCCTTGGCTCGCCGAGCACGCCGACGCTGGACGTCTCGGCCCCGCTGCAGCTGCAGCAGGGCGACCGCATCATGCTGTGCTCCGATGGCGTCTGGGGCGTGCTGGACGACGACCAGATCGTTCGCACGCTCAGCAACCGGCCGGTGTCCGATGCGGCGCCGGAGCTGGCCGAGGCTGCACTGCGCGCTGGCGGCTCGCACAGCGACAACGTCACCCTCATCGCGCTGGAGTGGGAAACGCCCGACGCGCCCGGCAAGGACCGCGGCGTGTCGACCGACACCATCAGCGAAGGCGTCTTCGCCTCGACCATTCAGGCCGGCATGCCTTCCGACAACGAAGGCGATGATCTTGACGAGGACGCGATAGAGCGTTCGATCGCCGAGATCAACGAAGCCATCCGTCGCTCGGCCGCTCGCAAGGGCTGAGCACCGCGGCGCGCTGCGCCGTCCCGTTTTCTTCTTTGTTCACATGACTGCATTCACACGAAGCGGCGGCCGTGCCGCCGACCAACTCCGACCTGTGCGCATCACGCGCGGCTTCACCATCCATGCGGAGGGCTCGGTGCTGATCGAGTTCGGCGACACCCGCGTGCTGTGCACCGCTTCGGTCGAAGAGAAGGTGCCGCCGCACAAGCGCGGCAGCGGCGAAGGCTGGGTCACGGCCGAATACGGCATGCTGCCGCGCGCCACCCACACGCGCAGCGACCGCGAGGCCGCGCGCGGCAAGCAGAGCGGCCGCACGCAGGAAATCCAGCGCCTGATCGGCCGCTCGATGCGCGCCGTGTTCGACCTCAAGGCACTGGGCGAGCGCACGATCCATCTCGATTGCGACGTGCTGCAGGCCGACGGCGGAACCCGCACCGCGGCCATCACCGGTGCCTTCGTTGCCGCGCAGGACGCGGTCAACAAACTGCTGGCAGCGGGCAAGATCGCCGCCACGCCCATCCTCGGGCCCGTGGCTGCGATCTCGGTCGGCATCGTGCAGGGCACGCCGCTGCTCGACCTCGAGTACATCGAGGACTCGGCCTGCGACACCGACATGAATGTCGTGATGACCGGCGCCGGCCATTTCGTCGAAGTACAGGGTACGGCCGAGGGCGCCGCGTTCACGCGCGCCGAAATGGACCTGCTGCTCGGGCTGGCAGACAAGGGAATTCAGGAACTCGTGCAGATGCAGCAGCAGTCCCTGTCCGCAGGATGAAACTGGTTCTCGCCTCCAACAACGACGGCAAACTGGCCGAACTGCAGCAACTGCTGGCCCCGCTCGACATCACGCTGGTGCGCCAGTCGGACCTCGGGGTGAGCGAGGCCGAGGAGCCTTTTCGCACCTTCGTCGAGAACGCGCTGGCCAAGGCGCGCCATGCGGCCGCGGCCACCGGACTGCCGGCCATCGCCGACGATGCCGGCCTGTGCGTCGAGGCGTTCGGCGGCCTGCCCGGCGTCGACACCGCGTTCTACGCGACGCAGTTCGGCTATGCGAAGGGCGACACGAACAATGTGCGCGCGCTGCTCGAACAGATGGACGGCATCGAGGATCGGCGCGCCGCGCTGGTCAGCACGCTGGTCGCGCTGCGCAGCGCCGACGACCCCGAGCCACTGATCGCAGTCGGCCGCGTCGCTGGCCGGATCGCGCGCGAACCCGTGGGAGACAACGGGTTCGGTTTCGACCCGGTCATGTTCCTGCCGTCGTTCGGACAGACCTTCGCGCAGCTCTCGCCCGAGGTCAAGAACGCCAACAGCCATCGCGGCCAGGCAGCGCGCACGATGCTGGCGCTGATGCGCGAACGCTGGTCGCGATGAAGCCGGTCGTCCCGATCGCGGCGGCCCTGCAGCCCGGCGCGCCGGACGCCAACAACGTGCTTCACCTGATGCGCGCGGGGCCGCTGCAGCTCGCTGCGCTGCCGCCGCTCTCGCTCTACGTGCACCTGCCCTGGTGTCTGCGCAAATGCCCGTATTGCGATTTCAATTCCCATGAGTGGTCGACCGCGCAGGGCAGCGCCTTGCCCGAGCAACGCTATCTCGATGCGCTGGTGGCCGACCTCGATGCGGCGCTGCCGCTGATCTGGGGACGTACGGTGCACACCATCTTCATCGGTGGCGGCACGCCCAGCCTGTTTTCGCCGGACGCCATCGACCGGCTGATCGGCGACCTGCGCGCGCGTCTCAAGCTCGCGCCCGATTGCGAAATCACGCTGGAAGCCAACCCGGGCACTTTCGACCATCGAGCCCAACACCTTGTTCGCCAAGTTCCCGCCCAGATTGCCGGAAGACGACGACGCCTACGCCATGCTGGACCGCATCGTGGAGCGCGCCGGCGGCGACGGCTTGGAGCGATACGAGGTATCGGCCTACGCCAAGCAGGGTCACACCTGTGCACACAATGTTAACTATTGGCAATTTGGCGATTATCTCGGCCTTGGCGCCGGCGCGCACAGCAAGCTGAGCTTTGTCCACAGAGTGGTGAGACAGGTCAGGTTCAGGGAGCCGCAGCGCTACATGGACCAGGCCCTGGCCGGCGCGGCGGTGGCGCAAAGCGCGGACGTGGCGGTGGCCGAGTTGCCATTCGAGTTCATGCTCAACGCGTTGCGGTTGAAAGAAGGGTTCGCGCTGGCGTTGTTCGGTGAGCGCACCGGTTTGGCGACGACCGCCATCCAGCGCGGGCTCCAGGAGGCGGAGGAACGTGGCTTGATCGCACGCGACCTCCGGAAAGTGTGGCCGACCGAGCGTGGCCTCGATTTTTTGAGTGACTTACAGACAATGTTCCTGCCGAACGAAAAATGACACCAGAACCGCCGATTCCCGCAGACGACGACCGATCCGAAGAAGGCGCCGGACCCCAGCGCAGGTCGCGTGGGCGGCCCAGCGTGGTGCAAGCGGCGCAATTGCGGGAAGCGTTTCTCGAGGCGGCGACGCAATCCTTCCTGGACAAGGGCTACGCGGCCACCAGCATCGAGGCCATCGCGCGGGAAGCCGGTGTTGCCAAGATCACCATCTATCGCCAATTCGAAAACAAGCAGGCGCTGTTCAGCGAAGTCATTCATCGATCCCTCGAGCAGGCCCGCGTCGGCATGCATGCGGCCCTGAAGGGCGACACGACCGATACCGAGGAGCGTCTTCTCGAACTGATCGAAGGCATGTACCTGGGCGCGAGCGAGCCGCGGACCCTGGGACTGTTGCGCCTCGTCATCGCGGAGGCCACGCGCTTCCCCGAGCTGTCCAGGATGATCTACACGGAGAACAGCAAGCTGCTGGACCCGCTGGTGCAGTATCTGGCCGAATCCCACCGCCTCGGAAAGCTGCACGTGCCGTTCCCCGAACGCACGGCGGTGCAGGTGTCGACGCTGGCCTATGGCGGCGTCCGGTTCTTCATCTCCAAGCCTCTGGCGGGTCCGGCGGAGCGCCGCGAATGGGCCAGGGGTGTGCTCGACCTCGTGCTTCACGGGTTGCAGCCGCGTGGCTCCGCCGTGGGCGCGAGGCAGTCGCGGCACGAAGAAGACGAAGAGGACAGCAGCACCGTCTAAAATTCCGCTCGGCCCGGAGACTTGGGTGAGTGGTTTAAACCAGCAGTCTTGAAAACTGCCGACGGGCGACCGTCCGTGAGTTCGAATCTCACAGTCTCCGCCAGGCAAAGGTCCGCAGCCTGCTTTCATTGCAGCGATGTCACCCTCCGGCAGAACCGAACTGCGCTTCCTGCCTGATGTCTTCAGTCTCCCATTCCCTCTGGTCGCCCTTACGCCTGCCGGTCTTCCGGGCACGGTGGTTGGGAAGCGCCATCTATTTCGTGGGCAACGCGATGCAGGTCATGGCCGCGTCGTGGTTGATGGTGGAGCTGACCGGCTCTTCGTTTCTCGCGGCACTGGTCCAGACGGCCGTGTTCCTGCCGATGTTCCTGCTCGCGCTGCCCGCCGGCGTGCTCGCCGATACCACGGACAGGAGGCGACTGATCCTCTTTGCGCTGGCGGCGCAGGTCGGCGTCGTCGTGGCGCTGTCCCTGCTGGCCCTGGCAGGGTGGGCGGGGCCGGTGACGCTGCTCATGTTCACGTTCGCGGCCGGCTGCTGCACGGCGGTGTTGTCACCGGCCTGGAACACCAGCGTCGCGGACGCCGTGCCGCGTGAGGACATGCCGCAAGCCATCACCGCCATGTCCATTGCCTGGAACAGTGCGCGCGCATTGGGGCCTGCCATCGCGGGGCTGATCTTTGCCGGGTTCGGCGCGGGCAGCGTTTTCGCGATGGCGGTGTTGAGTTCCGTTGCGCTGATGGTCGTGGTGCGGCGATGGCCGCCGGCACCGCATGCAGAGTCGCCGCTTCCGCCCGAACGGCTGTGGAGCGGCACTGTCGCCGGCCTGCGCTATGCACGGCACTCGCCGATCATTTTTGCCCAGCTCCTGAGGACCGTCGCCTACAGCGGCGCCGGGTCGGCCCTCTGGGCGCTGTTGCCTGCCATCGCTGCCCAGCAGCTTCAGTTGGGCGCTGC
>SEGN01000351.1 GCA_004211245.1 Variovorax sp. | reverse complement strand
ATGGCGGCATGCACCGTGAAGCCCGCCGGGTTCACCGGCCAGGCGCCGCCGTCGAGCACCTTGCCCTGCAGGTCGATCTTCAGCAGGTTGCTGGCGGTCACCTCGCTGTAGTGCAGGCCGAAGGGATTGATCAGGAACTGCTTTTCCCCGCCCGTCACGCTGTCGGGCAGGCGCACCGTGATGTGGTTGTAGATCATCTCCGTCCAGCCCAGCATCGCGAACACGCGATAGCAGGCCGCGAGTTGAAGCCGTGCGGCGCGCTCGTCGGGGTGAACAGATGGATCGATCAATTGGGACGCTGTGACGGGTCTGTTCATGGAAATCCTTCTTGGAACACCGCGGAACCGGCTTTGCCGGGCCGCAGGTGTTGCCCCCTTGAGGGGGACTCGGCTACACGAAGTGCGCCGGCTCGGGGTGGGTTCAGCCCTCCGCCGTGAAGCCGACCGCCTTGACGATCGGCGCCCACTTGGCGGTGTCCTTCTTCAACAGATCGGCCAGCTCGGCCGGCGATGTGGACATGGCCTCCAGCCCGAAGCCGGCCAGGCCGTCGACTACGTCCTTCTGGGCCAGTGCCGACCGCATGGCCGTGTTGAGACGCGCCACGACTTCGGGCGACGCCTTCGCCGGCAGCAGGAACGCGAACCACTCGCTGTGCGCCATGTCCTTGATGCCTTGTTCGCCGAAGGTCGGGACGTCGGGCGCGAAGCGGCTGCGCTTTTCGCCGGACACGCCCAGGATGCGGATCTTGCCGGTCGGCAGATGCTGCGTGATGTCGCCGATCGGGCCCGAAACGGCCGAGATGTTGCCGCCCAGCAGATCGAGCATGGCCGGCTGCGTGCCACGGTAGGCGGCGTGCTTGAGGTCCACGCCGGCGCCCTTGCCGAGCAGCGCGCCGATGAAGTGCGGCGTCGAGCCGGCCGCAGGCGAACCGAAGTTGGCGCCGGCCGGGTTGGTCTTGGCCCAGGCCAGGAATTCGGGCACGGTCTTCACCGTCAACGGCACGGCCGGGCCGACCGCGAAGCCGAAGTCGAACACGCAGGCCACCGTGACCGGGGTCAGATCGACCATCGGGTCGTACGGCAGCTTCTTGTAGATGTGCGGGTAGATCGTGAGGATCGAGGTCGGCGTCTGCAGGATGGTGGCGCCATCGGGCGCCGCGGCCTTGACGTACGTGACGGCGATCTGACCGCCCGCACCGGTGCGGTTCTCGACCACGGCGGCATTGGCATAGGGCGGGCCGAGCTTGGTGGCGACGCGGCGGCACAGCGTGTCCGACGTGCCCCCGGCGGCGAACCCGGTGATGAGCCGCGCCGTTTCGATCTGTGCCTGGGCAAAAGCCTGCTGGCCGATGGCAGCGAGGAGGCCGGCGGCGCCGGTGGTTTGAAGAATGTGGCGGCGGGTGATGTCCATGGTGTCTCCAGATGGGGTGGTGAGCGGCGATTCTTCCAGCAAGTGGCCCTCCTGCGCCACCGCGTTTACCTGTGTCGTCAGTAGGTTTTGCTCGCCGGCACTGCCGCGGCGCCCGTCCTGAAGCGCGCCGCCAGTGCGCTGGTGTGGCGCACCAGCAGGTTGGTGTCGAGACCGACCGCGACGAAGGTTGCGCCGAGGTCGAGGTATTTGCGCGCCAGCGCTTCGTCGGGCGAAAGGATGCCGGCGGCCTTGCCGGCGCGCTGGATGCGCGCGATCGCGTCCTCGATGGCGCGCTGCACCTCGGGATGACCCGGGTTGCCCACGTGGCCGAGCGAGGCCGACAGGTCGGCCGGGCCGATGAAGACGCCGTCGACGCCGTCGGTCGCGGCAATCGCGTCGAGGTTGTCGAGCGCCTCGCGGGTCTCGGCCTGCAGCAGCAGGCAGACCTGCGCGTTGGCCTCGTTCGGGTAGTCGGCGTAGCGGCCCCAGCGCGAGGCGCGCGCGCCGCCCATGCCGCGGATGCCGTGCGGCGGGTAGCGCATCGCGCGCACGATGGCCGCCGCCTGCGCCGCGCTGTCGACCATCGGCACCAGCAGCGTCTCGAGGCCGAGGTCGAGGTACTGCTTGATCAGCGCCGTGCCCGCTTCGCCGTGGCCGAGCGGGACGCGCGCGATGGCATTCGTGCCGGGATAGGCGGCGATGGCCTGCGCCTGTTGCAGGATGCTCTGCAAGCCGTTGGGCGAATGCTCGCCGTCGATCAGCAGCCAGTCGAAGCCGGCGCCGGCGCAGATCTCGGCGCTGTAGGCATCGGCCAGGCCGAGCCAGAGGCCGATCTGCGGACGCTTCTCCTGCAAGGCCTGCTTGAAAAGATTGACGGGGGTTTGCATGGTGAGCCTCAGACGAAACGAAAAGAAATGGAGCCCAGCGGCCCGTAGTCGGCATGGAAAGTGTCGCCCGGAACGGCCGCGGTGGGGCGCGTGAACGAGCCGCCCAGCACCACCTCGCCCGCCTCCAGGCATTCGCCCCAGGGCGCGAGCTTGTTGGCGAGCCAGGCCACGCCGGTGGCCGGGTGGTTCAGCACGGCGGCGGCCACCCCCGACTCCTCGATGACCCCGTTCTTGAAGAGCAGCGCGCTCACCCAGCGCAGGTCGACCGCGTCGGGCTTGACCGGACGGCCGCCCGTCACGATGCCGGCGTTGGCGGCGTTGTCGGCGATCGTGTCGAACACCTTGCGCATCTGCTTCGTGTGCCGGTCGAACTGCTCGATGCGCGCGTCGATGATCTCGATCGCCGGCACGACGTAGTCGGTGGCGGCCAGCACGTCGAAGATCGTCACGTTCGGGCCTTCGAGCTTTCGGCCCAGCACGAAGGCGAGTTCGACCTCGACGCGCGGCGCGATGAAGCGCGTGAAGGGAATGTCGCCGCCCTGCTCGAAGAACATGTCGTCCAGCAGCGTGCCGTAGTCGGGCTCGGTGATCTGGCTGGCCTGCTGCATCGCGCGCGAGGTCAGGCCGATCTTGTGGCCACGCACCACGCGCCCTTCGGCGATCTTGGTCCTGACCCATTCGCGCGAGATGGCGTAGCCATCTTCGATCGTCATGTCGGGAAACCGCCTGGAGAAGTGTTCGACCTGCACGCGCGATTGCTCGCTCTGCTGGAGTTCTGCGGCAAGCTGCCGAATGATCTTTTTGGAAAGCATCGCGGTGCTACTTTCCGGCGAAGAGCGGGTGCAGGTTGCCGCACTTGCCGTCGTAGACCTGGCCCGGGCTCTCGTCGATCTGCAGCGTGATGCCGACGTGTCGCT
>SEGN01000050.1 GCA_004211245.1 Variovorax sp. | reverse complement strand
GCATGCCCATGTGCACGGCCAGCTCAAGCTCGACGTCGCGGTCGACGTGCAGACGCTGACCATCGCCATCGATTCCCCGCTCGACAACCTCGTGGGCTTCGAGCGTGCGCCTCGCACCGATGCCGAACGCAAGGTTGTGCAGCAGGCCGTGGCGCAATTGCGTGCCGCCGACAAGCTCTTCGCCATCGACCCGGCCGCCGGTTGCAAGCCGAGCCAGATCGACCTCGATGCGCCCGCGCTCGGCCTGGGCGCCGCCCGGCCCGGCGAGCCGGCCGGCCACGCCGACCTCGAAGGCAGCTTCACCTTCGAATGCACAAGCGCAGTGCAGGCACGCTTCATCGACATCGGGCTGTTCGCCGCCTTTCGCAATGCGCGCCAGATCGAGGTGCAGATCGTCACGCCGGAAGGCCAGTACCGGCGCACGCTGAAGCGTCCGGCCGGCCGTCTGGCCTGGGGCAAGTGACAGTGGCGCCGGTGCTCTGCATCGAACAGCTGCGCTTTGCGTGGCCCGGCGGTGCGGCACCGGTCATCGACATCGAGGCGTTGTCGGTGAACGCAGGCGAGGCGGTGTTCCTGCACGGGCCGAGCGGTTGCGGCAAGAGCACGCTGCTGTCGCTGATGGCCGGCGTGCTGGTGGCCGATGCAGGCCGCGCGATGCTGCTCGGGCACGACTGGGCCGAACTCTCGGGCAGCCAGCGCGACCGCTGCCGCGTGGCGCACGTCGGCTACATCTTCCAGCAATTCAATCTGCTGCCGTATCTGACCGTGATCGACAACGTGCTGCTGCCCTGCCGCTTCTCCGCGCGGCGCTGTGCGCAGGCCTCGCGAGACGGCACGCCGCGCGCGCAGGCCGAACAGCTGCTCTCGCGCATGGGCCTCGAGCGCGCGCTCTGGTCGCGCCCCGCGCTGCAGTTGTCGGTGGGCCAGCAGCAGCGGGTGGCCGCGGCGCGCGCGCTGATCGGCCAGCCCGAACTCGTGATCGCCGACGAGCCCACGTCCGCCCTCGACGAAGACCGGCGCGAGGCGTTCCTCGACACGCTGCTGAGCGCCTGCGAGGCCAACCGCAGCGCGCTGGTGTTCGTGAGCCACGATCGTCGCATCGCGCAGCGCTTCGGTCGGCAGGTGCTGCTGCCGGAGATCAACCAGGCCGCCGCTTTGCCGGTCAAGGCCGCATGACCGCGCTCTTCGCCATCGCCTGGCGAAGCGCCTGGAACCGCCGCTTCACGCTGGCACTCACGCTGCTGTCGATCGCGCTCTCCACGTTCCTGCTGCTCGGCGTGGAGCGCATTCGCACGGAGCTCCGGCAGAACTTCTCGTCCTCGGTGTCGGGCACCGACCTGATCGTGGGCGCGCGCACCGGCTCGACACAGCTGCTGCTGTACTCGGTGTTCCGCATCGGCGCGGCCACCAACAACGTGTCGTGGAAGAGCGTGCAGGCGCTGTCCGCGCACAAGGGCGTCGATTGGGTCGTGCCGCTGTCGCTGGGCGATTCGCATCGCGGCTTCGCGGTGCTGGCGACCACGCCCGGCTACTTCACGCACTTCCGCTATGGCAACCGGCAGCCGCTCGCGCTGCGGGAAGGCAGGCCGTTCGACGACCTGTTCGATGCGGTCGTCGGCGCCGAGGTGGCCGAACAGCTCGGCTACCACGTCGGCCAGCGCATCACGCTTGCGCACGGCGGCGGCGAGCTCAACGTGAGCGAACACGCGGACAAGCCCTTCACCGTGGTCGGCGTGCTGGCCCGCACCGGCACGCCGGTCGACCGCACCGTGCACATCGGCCTGCAGGCCATGGAGGCGATCCATCTCGACTGGGTCGGCGGTGCGCCGATGCCCGGCGTGAAGATCCCGGCCGAACAGGTGCGCAAGTTCGACCTGACACCGAAAAGCGTGACGGCGGCACTGGTGGGCCTGAAGAACCGCGCCGCCGTGTTCGCGGTGCAGCGCTGGGTCTCGACCTATCCGGACGAGCCGCTGATGGCGGTTCTGCCGGGCGTGGCGCTGGACGAACTGTGGCGCGTGGTCGGCGTGGGCGAGAACGCGTTGATGCTGATGTCGGCGCTGGTCGCACTCGTCAGCCTGGCCGGGCTGGTGTCGGTGGTCCTGGCCGGCCTGAACGAACGGCGGCGCGAACTGGCCGTGCTGCGTGCGGTCGGCGCCAGCCTGCGTCATGTGCTTGCGCTGCTGGCGCTCGAGGGCGCACTCGTCACGCTGCTCGGCGTGCTGCTTGGTGGCGTGCTGGCGGTGCTGGGCATCGCCTTGCTGTCGCCATGGCTGCAATCGCAGTTCGGGCTCGCGCTGCGCCTGTCCGAACCTACACTTCGCGAATGGGCGCTGCTCGGCGCGCTGCTCGTCGCCGGCTGGCTCGCGAGCCTGCTGCCGGGCATCCGTGCCTACCGGCTCTCGTTGGCCGACGGGCTGTCGCCACGAATATGAACTCGCCACAAAGGAATCCGCCATGCGCCGCCTGATGCTGATCTGCTCGCTGCTGGTGGCAGCGACCGTGCACGCCGCCGACCCTGCGCCGCAAGCCACCTCGCCGTCCAATCCGCTCGGCGGCAAGGCGGCCCCTGCCGCGGTTGCGGGCCAGCCCCGCCTGATCAGCTGGGAAGAGCTGGTGCCGAAGGACTGGGATCCGGCCAAGGCCTTCAAGGGCATCGACCTGAGCAAGCTCGACGACAGCGACCCGCGCGCCAGCGAACTGCTGATGAAGCTGCAGGAAGCGTCGAACAATGCACCGACCAATCCGGCGATGAACGGGGTCGACGTGAAGATCCCCGGCTTCCTGGTGCCGCTCGAAGAGAACAACGGGCAGGTCAGCGAGTTCCTGCTGGTGCCCTACTTCGGCGCCTGCATCCACACGCCGCCGCCGCCGGCCAACCAGATCATCCATGTGAAGACATCGAACGCGACCAAGGGCCTGCGCGCCATGGACACGATCTGGATCACCGGCAAGCTGCAGACCGTGCGCAACGATTCGATGATGGGCGTGAGCGGCTATCACGTGACGGCCAACAGCGTGACGCGCTACACCGGCGGCGCCAAGTAGTCCACGCGTTCCGGCCGCACGCCGACGCCGACCGCGTAGGCCGGAATACCCTGCAGGATCGGGAAACGCTGCGCCAGGCGCAACGCCCAGGGCACGCCGAACGGCTTGCCGCTGCCACCGCTTTGCAGCACCGGCGTGAGCAGCCGGTTCTGCACCGCGACCTGCACCGCCTGCGTGACCCTGGCCGGAAACTCGCGACGCCGCTGCACGCGCGACAGCAGTGGCGTCAGGGCCTTGGCATCCACCGCCGGATCGGCGAGTGCGCGGCCCAGCAGGTTGGCCGTGGCCACCGCGTCCTGCACCGCGAGATTGATGCCGACACCGCCGATCGGCGACATCGCATGCGCTGCGTCGCCGATGCACAGCAGCCCCGGCTTCCACCACTGCGCCAGGCGGTCGACCGTGACGCTCAGCAGCTTCACGTCGTCCCAGCTGGCGATGTGGCCGACGCGATCGGCCAGCGGCGGCACGGTGACCGCCACCTCCGCGCGGAAGGCGTCGAGACCGCGTGCCTGGATCGCCGCGATGCCGCCCTTGGCAATGACATAGGCGCACTGCCAGTAGTCGGTACGGTCGATGGTCGCCATGAAGTGGCCGGTGTCGATGTAGCCACCCGAGCCGTCGGGGTCGGTGGGCTTTTTGGGCAGGCGCATCCAGAGCACGTCGATCGGCGCGCCGATGTCGCGCACCGTGAGCCCGGCCGCACCCCGCAGCACCGAGCGACGGCCGTCGCAGGCCACCACCAGGTCGGCCGTGATCTGCAGCGGCCCGGCGGCGTTGCGCGCCTCGACGCCGACCACCTGCCCTTCGCGCTCCACCAGACCGGTGCCCTCCGTATTCAGCAGCAGGCGAAACCCCGGCCAGGCCTGCGCCTCGTCGCGCAGGAAATCCAGGAATTCCCACTGCGGCACCATCGCGATGAATTTGCAGCGCGTGCGCAGGCGCGAGAAGTCGGCGAGCCCGACCTGCTGCCCCGAGATCGTGGCGCGCAAATGCCGCGCCTCGTCGTGCGGACGCGCGAGGAATGCATCGAGCAGGCCCAGGTCGCCCATGACATCGAGTGTCGACGGATGCACCGTGTCGCCGCGAAAGTCGCGCAGGAAGTCGCCGTGCTTTTCGAGCACGGTCACATCGACGCCGGCCCGCGCGAGCAGCAGCCCGAGCATCATGCCGGCCGGGCCGCCGCCGACGATGCAGCAACGCGTGGACATGGGCGCATTCATGGGTCCGGGCCTCTCCACCTTCAGGATGGACCGACGCTACACCCCGGCAAGCGGGCGCGCAATGGCCGGGGTGCTACCTGCGTTCGCGCGTCGCGACCGGCACCAGCGCGTGGACCCGTGCATCGCCTTCCGTGGCCGCCGGGCCGGCAGGGCCCCGTCCGGGTGCTCGGCCGGGGCGCTCCGGCCGATCACCGGATGGCGGGCCGCGACGCCAGAAGCCGGTCGGCCCCGTGGCCGGATCGACCACCAGCGTCAGGCTTGCGACATAGCGATCCGGCAACTCCCGAATGGCGCCCATCACCGTGTCGCCAGCCTCCAGCGCAATGCCGTCGCTGCTGTTGAGCACGTCGCGCACCTGCGTACGCCGGTACGCCGGCAGCTGTGTGTAGAGAAACTCGCTCAATGCATCCGGCAGGAAAAACTGCGTGGTGAGCAGTTCGCGCGCGCCTCGCCACACCTTGCAATGGATGTGCGTGGTTCGCCCGCGGTGCCAGCCCGGATAGAGGGTCCGGAAGGTCGCCACACCGTCGGCGCCGGTGGGTTGCCGGCCACGCAAGTGCGTGTTGCCCTCGGCGCTGCCGCGATGCCCTTCCCCCTGGTCGGCGAAGCCGGAGTACAGCCCGGTCGCATCGCAGTGCCAGACGTCCAGCACGGTTTCCGCGACCGGCTGTCCGCGCACGTCCAGCACGGTGAGCTTCAGTTCGAGTGGCACGCCGTGCAGCCCCTCCGTGATGTCGGCCCGTTCGGGCGCGTCGGCCACATAGAAGGGGCCTTCCGGGGTCGCAGCGGTGAGCCGCTGCGGTACGCTGGCCGCACCTTGCGCGCCGCTCGAGCGCGATGCGATCAGACCCGTGGCGGACAGACCGACCGCAGCCAACCACTGACGGCGAGGGAGCCGGGACGCGGCGTTTTCAAGAGACTTGGAAGGGGAATGCGAAGGCGACGCGGACATGCCGCCAGTGTGGCCCGCCACGGTGTCGTGGGGGTCAGCATCTTGTCAACGCTTTGCAAAGTTCAGTCGGGCGCCTGCACCACGCGGTCGTTCTCCTCGTCGGCCGGCACGTTGTCGGCGTCGAGGTCGCTCGCATCGGTCAGGTCGATACCGGTCTCGTCTTCGAGTTCGTCGGGCGAGTCGGTCTCGTCCGTATCGAAGTCGTCGCCCGGCAACGGATCCTCGGGGTGCAACTTGGGGGGTGCGCGGTTCATGGTCTGGCTCCTCTTTGATCTGACAGGGGCGTATGGTGCGCCCGATCGGCCTGCAGCGATTCAGCCAATCGACAGGCTGGCTGTCGGAGAGTGCCGCGCGTGGTCATGGTCATGCCCGTGGTCATGCTCGCCGTGCGCGAGCCGGCTGACCAGCGTGACCAGCACGATGCCGACGGCCAGCCAGGCGATCTGTGCGCCGGTCTGGCGGGCCGACAGGCGCTTCTGCAGTTGCGGGATCAGGTCGGCCAGCGCCACATAGATGAAGCTGCTGCTGGCCAGCACCAGGAAATAAGGCAGCAGGCCATGCAGCGCATCAACCAGCCACCAGCCGACCAGGCCGCCCAGCGCCGTCATCGTGCCGGCCAGCGACACCTTGACCAGCGCAGCGCGCGGGTTGGGCGAGGTCTGGCGCAGCACCACGAGGTCGCCGATGTGGTGCGGCACTTCGTGCGCCAGCACCGCCAGCGCGGCGACCAGCCCGAGCCGCAGGTCTGCGACGAAGGCCGAGGCGATCAGGATGCCGTCGCCGAAGCAATGCACGCTGTCGCCGGTGAGCACGGCCCAGCCACCGGTCGGCCGCGCCCCGTGATCGTGATGATGGTGGCCGTGGCCATGGCCATGCTCGTGCGCTTCGCCTGCGCCGTGCGCATGGTGATGCTCGTGCCCGTGGTGCCAGAGCTCGGCCTTGTCCAGCAGAAAGAAGAACACCAGGCCGAACAGCAGCATCGCGAACAGGGTGGCGGGTTCCAGCTTGCTTTCGAAAGCCTCCGGCAGCAGGTGCATGAACGCAGTGGCGAGCAATGCGCCTGCGGCCAGGCTCAGCAGGTACTGCGCGCCCTGCGCGTCGACACCGCGCTGCACGCCCAGCCGCAGCAGGAGCGCCGCGATCCAGACACTGCCGATGCCGGCCACCAGGGTCGCGGCGAGGATGACCACCAAATTCATGACTGTCCGATCTCTTCCGGAAAACAAAAAACCGCCCCGAGGGGCGGCCTTCAGTGCAAAAACGCCGCGCCTGCGCCGTCACACCACGCCGTTGCCCTTGAACCAGGCCAGCGCACGCTGCCAGCCATCGTCGGCGGCGCTCTGCAGGTAGCTCGGCCGGTAGTCGGCATGGAACGCATGGCCTGCGTCAGGGTACACGACGAATTGCGAGGCCCTGGCCGCCGGGGTGCCGGTGGCCAAAGCTGTTTTCATCTTATCAACCGTGTCAAGCGGAATGCCCTGATCCTTGCCGCCGTAGAGGCCCAGCACAGGTGCCTGCAGACTGGCCGCGATGTCGACCGGGTGCCTGGGCGTGAGTTCGCTGGCCTGCCCGACCAGCCGCCCGTACCAGGCGACTCCCGCTTTCACCTTGCCCGTGGCGGCATAGAGCCACGTGATGCGGCCACCCCAGCAAAAGCCCGTGATGCCGGCCTTGGCCGTGTTGCCGCCGTTGGCGGCCGCGAAGGCCAGCGCGCCGTCCAGGTCGGCCATGACCTGGGCATCGGGCACCTTGGAGACGATGTCGGCCTGCAGCTTCGGGATGTCGGTGTAGCCCTTCGGATCGCCCTGCCGCGCATAGAGCTCCGGCGCGATCGCCAGATAGCCGAGTTTGGCGAAGCGCCGGCAGGTGTCTGCGATGTATTCGTGAACGCCGAAGATTTCCTGGACCACGAGGATCACCGGCAGGCCGGACTTGCCGGCCGGCGCGGCCATGTAGGCCGGCACTTCGAAGCCATTGACGGTGTACTTGACCGGGCCGGCCTTGAGGCCCTCCAACGACGTCTTGACGACGGTTTGCGCGGCAATCGGCAAGGTGGCGGCGGCGTAGCCGACACCGAGCGCCACTTTGAGCGCGGTACGGCGGGAGGTGCCGGCCTCGCTGGATTCGCCGGGGCGCAGGGAGTCGAAATCGGTTTGGAGGTCTGAATCGGACATGGAGTTACCGGTGGTCGGGTTGAGAGGCCAGACGCTTTTTAGTCCAGCTGCCACGTCCCCAGCGCCTGCGGGGCCATCCGGCGCCCTCCCCCCGGAGGTCAATGCGCCTTGTCCCAGTTCGGCCCGAAACCGATCTCCGCCAGCAATGGCACCTTGAGGTCGGCCACGCCGGCCATGATCCGGGGAATCTCGGTGCGCACCCAGTCGACGTCGGCCTCGGGCACCTCGAACACCAGTTCGTCGTGCACCTGCATGATCATCTTCGTGCCGCGCGCTTCGGCGTCGAGCACGCGCTGCACCTCGACCATGCTGAGCTTGATCAGGTCGGCCGCCGTGCCCTGCATCGGCGCGTTGATGGCGGCGCGCTCGGCCCCGCCCCGGCGCGGGCCGTTGGGCGAATTGATTTCGGGCAGGTAGAGGCGGCGGCCGAACACCGTCTCGACGTAGCCCTTTTCCTTGGCGAGTGCCTTGGTCTCGTCCATGTAGATCTTCACGCCCGGATAGCGCGCGAAGTAGCGGTCGATGTAGCTCGCGGCCGCCTTGGTTTCGATGCCCAGGTTGCGCGCCAGGCCGAAGCTGCTCATGCCGTAGATCAGGCCGAAGTTGATGACCTTGGCATAGCGGCGCTGCTCGCTGCTGACCTGATCGGGCGGCACGCCGAAAACCTCGCCGGCGGTGGCACGGTGCACATCCATCCCTTCGGTGAAGGCGCGCAGCAGGGCCTCGTCGCCGCTGATGTGGGCCATGATGCGCAGTTCGATCTGCGAGTAGTCGGCGCTCGCGATCACGCTGCCCGCAGGTGCCACGAACGCCTCGCGCACGCGCCGGCCCTCTGCCGTGCGGATCGGGATGTTCTGCAGGTTCGGGTCGTTGCTGGAGAGGCGCCCCGTCACCGCCACGGCCTGCGCATAGTGCGTGTGCACGCGGCCGGTGCGCGGATTGGCGAGCTGGCCCAGCTTGTCGGTGTAGGTGCCCTTGAGCTTGGAGAGGCTGCGGTGCTCCAGGATCTTCCTGGGCAGCGGGTAGTCTTCGGCCAGCTTTTCCAGCACCTCTTCGTCGGTGCTCGGCGCGCCGCTCGGTGTCTTCTTGATCACCGGCAGGCCGAGCTTGTTGAAGAAGATGTCGCCGATCTGCTTCGGACTGCCGAGGTTGAACGGTTGTCCGGCGATCTCGTAGGCCTCCTGCTCGATCGCCATGATGCGGGTGCCCAGCTCGTGGCTCTGCGTGGCGAGCAGCGGTGCGTCGATCAGCACGCCGTTGCGCTCGATGCGGTAGAGCGCTTCGCTCGAATCCATCTCGAGCTGGTAGACGAAGCGCAGGCGCTCGTCCTTTTCCAGCTGGGGCCACAGCACGCGGTGGACGTCCAGTGTCTGGTCGCTGTCTTCGCACGAGTACTCCGCCGCCCTGGCGATGTCGACCTGGCTGAAGGAAATCTGGTGCGCGCCTTTGCCGCACAGGTCTTCGTAGTTGATGCCGCTGCGGCCCAGGTGACGCTCGGCCAGGCTCGCGAGGCCGTGCGGCTTGTGCACTTCGAGCACGTAGCTCTGCAGCATGGTGTCGTGGGCATAGCCCTGCACCTCGATGCCGTGGTTGGCGAACACGTGGCGGTCGTACTTGACGTGCTGGCCCAGCTTCTTCTTCGCGCCGTTCTCGAGCCAGGGCTTGAGCTTCGCGAGCACCTCTTCGCGCGGCAGTTGCGCGGGCGCGTCCGGGTAGTCGTGGGCCAGCGGCACATAGGCGGCCTCGCCCGGCTTGACACTGAAGCTCACGCCGACGATCTCGGCGCGCACCTCGTCCAGCGAGGTGGTTTCGGTGTCGATCGCTGCCAGGTCCGCGGCCTCCAGCCTGGCCAGCCATCCATCGAGGGCCTCCCAGGTCAATACGGTGTCGTACGCCAGGTTGCTGACCTTCTCGGCCGCCACCATCGCGGGCTCGTCGAACAGGCCGGGATTCGCGTCGACGCCCTTCTGCTTCCTGTTCGCCTCCTCGATGAGCTCGGGCGGTACGTTCTGCGATTCGAGCGTCTTGACCAGGCTCTTGAAACCGAACTTCTCGTAGAAGCTCTTGAGTTCGTCGGTTTGCTGGGCGCCCGGCGCGAGCGCTTCGAGCGAGGGCAGGCCGGCCACGTGCCCCGCGAGATCGCAGTCGGTGCGAATCGTCACCAGCCGCCGGCTCAGCGGCAACTGCTCGAGTGCCGAACGCAGGTTCTCGCCAGCCTGGCCCTTGACCTCGGCCGCGCGCCCGATCAGGGCATCGAGCGAACCGTATTCGAGCAGCCATTTGGCCGCCGTCTTGGGGCCGACCTTCGGCACGCCGGGCACGTTGTCGACGCTGTCGCCCACCAGCGTCTGGTAGTCGACCATGAGGTGGGGCGGCACGCCGAACTCGGCCGTCACGCCGGCCACGTCGCGCTTCTTGCCGTTCATGGTGTCGATGATGGTGATGTGCTCGTCGACGAGCTGGCTCATGTCCTTGTCGCCGCTCGACACGATCACCTCGACGCCCTGGCTTGCGGCGGTCCGCGCCAGCGTGCCGATGACGTCGTCGGCCTCCACGCCCGGCACCACCATGACCGGCCAGCCCAGCAGCCGCACCACCTCGTAGATCGGTGCGACCTGGCTGCGCAGATCGTCCGGCATCGGCGAGCGGTTGGCCTTGTAGTCGGGGTACCAGTCGTCGCGGAACGTCTTGCCCGGCGCGTCGAAGATGCAGGCGGCATAGTCGGCCCGCACCTCGCGCCGCAGCGCCTGGGTCATGTTGATCATGCCGCGGATGGCCCCGGTCGCCGGGCTCGTCATGTCGCCCGGCACGGCCCGCAAATCGGGCATCGCGTGGAAGGCGCGGTAGAGGTAGCTCGAGCCGTCGACGAGCAGCAGCGTTTTCTTGTCGGTCATCGGGCCATTTTGCCGCGCGCCCGACGGCCGGCCGTCAGACGGGGGCGGGCGGCACCTGCTTACACCGCGGACCGCGGGCGCCACCTACAATCACACCATGCGCCGATCCATCCTGCCGCCCGTCCTTCGCACCTTTGCGGTATTCGCCTGTGTCTTGCCGCTGGCGGGCGTGCAGGCCCAGACGCCCCCTCCCCCGGCCGAGGCGGCTGCGCAGAGTCGGGCCGAAGGCCGCCAGAACCAGAAGGTCGAGAACATCCACACCGAAGACAGCGGCGCATCGGTCGACGAAGTGCGGTTCGGCGGCCAGACGCAGAGCATCACCGTCACGCCCAAAGGCGGCATGCCCAGCTACGAGGTTCTGCCGAACACGGGTGCACGCGCGGCGCAGGGCGTCCCCGCCCAATCCGACTCCGGCGGCAATGGTCCGCGGGTCTGGAACGTCCTCAAGTTCTAGCCGTCCGTGGCTGTCTTCACGGAAGTCGGCCTCGAGGAAGCCGGCGCGCTGCTGCAACGCCTGGGGCTCGGTGAATTGCGCGCGCTGCGCGGCATCGAAGGCGGCATCGAGAACACCAACTACTTTGCAACCACCGACCAGGGCGAGTTCGTCCTGACGGTGTTCGAGCGGCTGGGCTTCGAGCAGCTGCCCTACTACCTCTGCCTGATGCAGCATCTGGCGGAGCGCGGCATTCCCGTGCCGGCGCCGGCACCGGATCCATCCATCGCACTTCCCTCGAGCGGCCACGTGCTGGAACGCATCGCTGCCAACGCGCCTTGCGAATTGCTGCACGCCGTGCAAGGCAAGCCCGCGGCAGTCGTGCAGCGCCTGTCGGGACGCAGCGTGCTGGCGCCCACGGCCGCCCACTGCGCGGAACTTGGCGGCTTCCTGGCGCGCATGCACCTGGCCGCACGCGACTTTCCACGCATTCAGCCCAACCTGCGCGGCCTGCCCTGGTGGAACGACACTGCCCCGGTCGTGCTGCCGCACCTCGACGCGCCGCAGGCTGCCCTGCTGCGCAGCGAACTGGCGTACCAGAACCACGTCGCCGAATCGTCCGCCTGGGCCGCGCTGCCGCGCGGGCCGATCCACGCCGACCTGTTCCGGGACAACGCCATGTTCGCCACCGACGAGGGCGCACCGCGCCTGACCGGGGTATTCGATTTCTACTTCGCCGGCACCGACACCTGGCTGTTCGACCTTGCGGTGTGTCTGAACGACTGGGCGATCGATCTGGCCACGGGCCAGGCCGCCCCGGCGCGCGCTGCTGCGTTGCTCGACGCCTACGGTGCGGTGCGACCGCTGATCGCCGCCGAGCGCGCGCTGCTGCCGGCGATGTTGCGTGCGGCGGCGCTGCGTTTCTGGATCTCTCGTCTGTGGGACTTCCATCTGCCGCGCGAGGCCAGCATGCTCAAGCCGCACGACCCCACGCATTTCGAGCGTGTGCTGCGCGAGCGCGTGCGGCAGCTTGCGCCCGCGCCCGACGCCATCCCACTGCCGCAACTGCAGGCCGCCTGACGATCATGAAGCTTCACCTTGTTCCTGCGCGCACCGGCGTCGAGTGGGTGCGCCTGGGCCTGCGCACCTTCTGGCGACAACCGCTGGCCTTCATTTCGCTGTTCTTCATGTTCATGGCCGTCATGTCGATCGCGGCGCAGTTGCCGCTGATCGGCAGTGTCGTCGCACCGGTGTTCCTGCCTTTCATGACGCTGGGGCTGATGGTCGCGACGTCGGTCGCTTTCGATCCCGAAACGCCCAGGCCGGTCGCGTCGGCCATGTTCGTGTCGGCCGTCAAGGCAATGCGCTTCCGGTGGCGGCCGATGCTGGTGCTGGGCGTCATTTCGGCCATCTACTTCGTTCTGGCGGTGATGGCCTCGACGTTGATCGACGGTGGACAACTCGCGCGGGCGTACCTGCTCGACGAGACCATCGCTCCCGAGGTCATGGCCGGCAGCGACTTCCAGACCGCACGTCTGCTCGTGATGTGCCTGAACCTGCCACTGTCCCTCGCGATGTGGCATGCGCCTGCGCTGGTTCACTGGCACGCGGTGGAACCTGCCAAGAGCCTGTTCTTCAGCCTGGTGGCGCTGTTCCGCAATTTCACCGCCTACGCAATGTTCTGCCTGACCTGGTTCGGCGTGTTCATGATCGCCGGCATCGCGCTGGGCCTGGTGGCGACGCTGCTCGTCGCGGTCGGCGCCATGGCCGTCGGCGACAGCGCATCGATGCTCGGCGGCGCGCTCATGATCGGTTGCGCGCTGACACTGGCGGCGATGTCGCTCAGTTCCACCTGGTTCACCTTCCGCGACAGCTTCGATCCGGAATAGGCTCGCCCCCTGGCTGCGCGCACTTCGTGTCGCTTCGCCTTCCCCCTGCCGGGGGCAACACCGGCGGACTGGCAGAGCCAGATCCGCGGTGTTCCACGCGAATTCAGACCGTCATACCGGGGTTAGTTTTGCGACCGAGAGCGCCAGCCATTTCACGCCGTGGCGCGGAAAGTTGATCTGGGCGCGGGCGTCGTCGCCGCTGCCTTCCAGCGCCGTCACGGTGCCCTCGCCGAACTTCTGGTGGAACACCTGCTGGCTCAGGCGCAGCCCGTGTGATGGGGCCGCCTTCTGCGGAGGGACAGGCGGGCTGGCGAAAGACTCCTTGCCGAAGCCGCCACCGGCACCCCGCGAAGTCGCGTAGCCGCCGCCGTAGCCGAAGGCCGATGGCGTGAAGCCCTGGTTCTTGGGCGTCAGCCACTTCAGCGCGCCCTCGGGCAACTCGTCGAAGAAACGGCTCTTGAGGTTGTAGCGGGTCTGTCCGTGCAGCATGCGGGTCTGCGAATGGCTCATGTACAGCCGCTGGCGCGCGCGCGTGATGGCCACGTACATGAGACGACGTTCTTCCTCAAGGCTTTCGCGGTCGCTCATCGAGTTCTCGTGCGGGAACAGCCCCTCCTCCATGCCGGTGATGAAGACGCAGTCGAACTCCAGCCCCTTGGCCGCGTGCACGGTCATGAGTTGCACCGCGTCCTGCCCGGCCTTGGCCTGGTTGTCGCCCGATTCGAGTGCGGCATGGGTCAGGAAGGCGGCCAGCGGGCTCAGCGTTTCGCCTGTGTCGGCGTCCGGTGCGAGATCGGCCAGCGGCTCGTCGATCACCGGGCGGCTGGTGTCGATGCCCTGGCTGGCCGCGCCCTGGCGCAGTTCGTCCACGGGCAACGCCACCGCATCCCGACCGAAGCCTTCCTGCGTGACGAAGCTCTCGGCGGCATTGACCAGTTCCTCCAGATTCTCGATGCGGTCGGCACCCTCGCGGTCGGCCTTGTAGTGCTCGATGAGGCCGCTGTGGTCGAGGATCAGTTCGATGATCTCCCGCAGCGAAATGTTCTGCGTCTGCTCGCGCAGCACGTCGATCTTGGCCACGAAGCCCGACAGGTTCGCGCCGGCCTTGCCGCTCAGCGCACCGACCGCATCGTGCAGCGACTGGCCGCGCGCGCGCGCTGCATCCTGCAGTTGCTCGATGCTGCGCGCGCCGATGCCGCGCGGCGGAAAGTTCACGACGCGCAGGAAGCTGGTGTCGTCGTCCTTGTTCTCGAGCAGGCGCAGGTAGGCCAGCGCGTGCTTGATCTCGGCGCGCTCGAAGAAGCGCAGGCCGCCGTAGACGCGGTACGGCACGGCCGCATTGAAGAGAGCGGTCTCGATCACGCGGCTCTGCGCATTGCTGCGGTAAAGCACGGCCATTTCCTTGCGATCGAAGCCATCGCGCACGAGCTGGCGCATCTCTTCGACCATCCA
>SEGN01000049.1 GCA_004211245.1 Variovorax sp. | reverse complement strand
ATCTCCTCGATGTCGGCACCCTCTTCGCCCTCGCCCAGCTCCTTCTGGATCGCCTTGACCTGCTCGTTGAGGTAGAAGTCGCGCTGGTTCTTTTCCATCTGCCGCTTCACGCGGCCGCGTATCTTCTTGTCGACGTTCAGGATGTCGACCTCGCGCTCGAGCTGGCCGAACAGGTTCTCCAGGCGCGCCTTGATGTCGTCGAGGTCGAGCACGGCCTGTTTGTTGTCGAGCTTGAGCGGCAGGTGCGCGGCGATGGTGTCGGCCAGGCGGCCCGGATCGTCGATGCTGGAGATGGACGTCAGGATCTCGGGCGGGATCTTCTTGTTCAGTTTGACGTACTGGTCGAACTGCTGCATGACCGCACGGCGCAGCGCCTCGACCTCGGTGCCCTTTTGCGTTGCGGCTTCGGGCGCCTCGATCGGCGTGACATTGGCCGAGAAATGCGTCTCGCCATCGTCGATGCGATTGACGCGCGCGCGTTGCTGGCCTTCGACCAGCACCTTCACCGTGCCGTCGGGCAGCTTCAGCATCTGCAGGATGGTCGAGACGCATCCGACCTCGAACATGTCCTCCACCGAAGGCTCGTCCTTTGCGGCAGCCTTCTGGGCGACCAGCATGATGCGGCGCTCGGCCTCCATCGCCAGCTCGAGCGCCTTGATGCTCTTGGCGCGGCCCACGAAGAGCGGGATCACCATGTGGGGGAAAACGACGACGTCGCGCAGCGGCAGCAGCGGCAGGTCGATGGCGTCGGGCGGCAGGGGGGTATGACCGGACATGAAGATCCTTTAGGCCTTTTTCGCTGCTTCGCGGTAGACGAGCAGCGGCGGCTTGTTTTCGTCGATGGTCGATTCCTCGACCACCACCTTGTCGACGTTGGTTGCGTTCGGCAACTCGAACATGGTGTCGATCAGCGACTGTTCAAGGATCGAACGCAGGCCGCGCGCGCCGGTCTTGCGGGCCAGCGCCTTGCGGGCGATCGCCTTCAGTGCGGCAGGCCGGATTTCCAGATCCACGCCTTCCATCTGCAGCAGCTTGACGAACTGCTTCACAACAGCGTTCTTGGGCTCGGTGAGGATGCGCACCAGCGCGTCTTCGCTCAGCTCGGCCAACGAAGCCACGACCGGCATGCGCCCGACCAGTTCGGGGATCAACCCGAACTTGATCAGGTCTTCCGGCTCGACTTCGCGGAACACCTCCGTGATGCTGCGCTGCTCCTTGCTGCGCACCATCGCGCCGAAGCCGATGCCGGAAGCCTCGGTGCGGTTCTCGATCACCTTTTCCAGGCCGGCGAACGCGCCGCCGCAGATGAACAGGATGTTGGTCGTGTCGATCTGCAAGAAGTCCTGGTTCGGGTGCTTGCGGCCGCCCTGCGGCGGCACGCTGGCCATGGTGCCTTCGATGAGCTTCAGCAGCGCCTGCTGCACGCCCTCGCCCGACACGTCGCGCGTGATCGACGGGTTGTCGGACTTGCGCGAGATCTTGTCGATCTCGTCGATGTAGACGATGCCGCGCTGCGCCTTCTCGACCTCGTAGTTGCAACTCTGCAGCAGCTTCTGGATGATGTTCTCGACGTCCTCGCCGACATAGCCGGCCTCGGTCAGCGTGGTGGCATCGGCCATCACGAACGGCACGTCCAGCATGCGCGCGAGTGTCTGCGCCAGCAGCGTCTTGCCGGAGCCGGTCGGGCCGATCAGCAGGATGTTGCTCTTGCTGAGTTCGACCTCGTCGCCCTTGGTGTTCTTTTCCTTGTGGCGCAGGCGCTTGTAGTGGTTGTAGACCGCCACGGACAACATGCGCTTGGCAGGCTCCTGCCCGATCACGTAGTTGTCCAGGTTGGTCTTGATCTCCAGCGGCGTTGGCTCTTCCCGCAGAACGAGCAGTAAAGCGTTTTTTCGCTGGAAGAGCCTTTTTTCTCGGCCATGCAGGTGCCTCGTAACTGAGATTTAACAATGATAGCGAAACAAAAACGGCGTTTCCCGTGTGGGAAACGCCGCTTTCAGGCCCGCCATGTGCGGGGCGCCGTTCAATCGCGCTTGTGGATGACCTTGTCGACGAGGCCATACGCCTGGGCCTCGTCGGCCGACAGGTAGCGGTCGCGCTCCATGTCGAGTTCGATCTTTTCGATGGGTTGACCGGTACGGTCCGAGTAGATCTTGTTCAGTTGATGGCGCGTCTTGATGATCTCGCGCGCGTGAATCTCGATGTCGGTCGCCTGGCCGGAGGTGCCGCCCGAGGGCTGATGGATCATCACCTTCGAGTTGGGCAGCGCAAAACGCTTGCCCTTCGCGCCCGCCATCAGCAGGAACGATCCCATGCTGGCCGCCATGCCCATGCAGAGCGTCGAGATCTCCGGCTTGACGAATTGCATCGTGTCGTAGATCGCCAGGCCGGCCGTCACGCTGCCACCCGGCGAGTTGATGTAGAACGAGATGTCCTTGTCCGGGTTCTCGCTCTCGAGGAACAGCAGCTGCGCCACCACGAGATTGGCGACCTGGTCATTCACTTCGCCCACCAGGAAGATCACGCGCTCCTTGAGCAGCCGCGAGTAGATGTCGTACGACCGCTCGCCGCGGCCCGATTGTTCGATGACCATCGGAATCATGCCGAGGGCCTTGGTGTCCTGTGCGCTCATGTGTTGCTCTCCAGAGAGGTTTGTACTGTACCCAAAGAAAAATGGGGCTCGTGCCTGAAAGCACAAGCCCCAGATTTCGCGCTGCCGCCCGCAATCAGCCTTGCTGCGCCATCAGTTCGTCGAACGACACCGACTTGTCGCTGACCTGGGCCTTGGCGAGCACGAAGTCGGTGACGTTGTTCTCGATCACGACGGCTTCGACTTCGGCCAAGCGACGGTTGTCGCCGAAATACCAGC
The DNA here is from genome assembly GCA_004211245.1 of Variovorax sp. Taxonomy (GTDB): domain Bacteria; phylum Pseudomonadota; class Gammaproteobacteria; order Burkholderiales; family Burkholderiaceae_C; genus Variovorax. Next base: position 13,184 of record SEGN01000049.1, on the reverse strand, counting down.
GCACCACATCGGCCGGCTTTTCATAGCTGGCGGCGAGTTCGTCGATGTGCGACTTGATCTGCTCCGGTTTCGCCTGCAGGTTGTTCGCGCGCACCAGCTCGGCCACCACCAGGCCCAGGCGAACGCGGCGCTCGGCTTGCGGGCGGAACATTTCTTCGGGAATCGGCGCCTTGTCGGCATCCTTGATGCCGCGCTGCTTGAGTTCGGCGCGTGCGCCTTCGACCATGCGGTCGATTTCCGACTGCACGCTCGAGTTCGGCAGGTCCAGCTCGGCGTTGGCGATCAGCGCGTCCATCACGGCGTTCTTGTTGCGCGCCAGCAGGCGGAACTTCACTTCGCGCTCGAGATTGCGCTTGATGTCGGCGCGCAGCCCTTCGACCGTGGCTTCGGCAATGCCGAGCGACTTGGCGAGCTGTTCGTTGACCTCGGGCAGGTGCGAGGCTTCGATCTTCTTCACGGTGACCATGAAGTCGGCCTGTTTGCCGGCCACGTCCTTGCCGTGGTAGTCGGCCGGGAACGACAGCGGGAAGGTCCGGCTGTCGCCGCTCTTCAGGCCGCGCACCGCGTCTTCGAACTCCTTCAGCATCTGGCCTTCGCCGACCACGAACTGGAAGTCCTCGGCCTTGCCGCCCTGGAAGGTTTCGCCGTCGATCTTGCCTTCGAAGTCGACCGTGACGCGGTCGTTGTCCTGCGCGGCGGCGTCCATCGCGCGCTGGGCGAAGGTGCGGCGCTGTTTGCGCAGGATCTCGAGCGTCTTGTCGATCGCGTCGTCACCCACGTCGGCCGTGATGCGTTCGACCGTGGCGCCCGACAGGTCGGCGATCTTGACTTCGGGGAACACCTCGAACACCGCGTCGAAGGCGAGTTCGCCCTCGGGCGACTCTTCCTTCTCGGTGATGCGCGGCTGGCCGGCCACGCGCAGCTTGGCTTCGTTGGCGGCCTGCGAGAAGGCCTCGCCCACCTTGTCGTTCATGACTTCGTAGTGCACCGAATAGCCGTAGCGCTGGGCCACGACGTTCATCGGCACCTTGCCGGGACGAAAACCGTCCATCTTGACGGTGCGTGCGAGCTTCTTCAGGCGCGAGTCGACTTCGGACTGGATGGTGCCGACCGGCAAGGTCAGGGTGATCTTGCGCTCGAGCTTTTCGAGGGTTTCAACGTTCACGGTCATTTTGTGTTCCAGAAGAGAGATTGGGCTGGTGCGCGGGGCCGGACTCGAACCGGCACGTTCTTGCGAACGTCAGGACCTAAACCTGGTGCGTCTACCAATTTCGCCACCCGCGCGGCTCAGGTGAAAGGATGCAAAAACGGGCGGCCCCAGAATGCAGACCACCCGCTCGAAATCGGCAACCGCGCATTTTAGCCGGGAACGGGCCCGGTCTTTTCTTCGCGTTTCACCCGGAACGCCGCCGCGTACATGGCCGGCAACGCCAGCAATGTCAGTACCGTGGCCACGATCAGGCCGCCCATGATGGCCACCGCCATCGGCCCCCAGAACACGCTGCGCGACAGCGGGATCATCGCCAGCACCGCCGCCGCCGCGGTCAGCACGATCGGCCGCAGCCGCCGCACCGCTGATTCGACGATCGCGTCCCAGGCCGGCACGCCGGCTGCGCGGTCGCTCTCGATCTGGTCGATCAGGATCACCGAGTTGCGCTGGATCATCCCCATCAACGCGATCACGCCGAGCAGCGCCACGAACCCGAACGGCCGGTTCAGCACCAGCAGCGCAGCCGCCACGCCGGCAATGCCCAGCGGCCCGGTGATGAACACCAGCAGCGAGCGGCTGAAGCTGTGCAGTTGCAGCATCAGCAGCGTGAACACCAGGAACAGCATGATCGGCACGCCGGCGACGATCGAGGCCGAGCCCTTGCTGCTTTCCTCCACCGCGCCCGCCACCTCGATGCGGTAGCCCGCCTGGCCGGCCGTGCGCCATTTCGTCTCGAGGGCGCGCAACTGCGGCAGCACCTCCTGCGTGACCGTTGCGCCCTGCAGGCCTTCCACGATGTCGCCCTGCACGGTGATCGCGTAGTCGCGGTTCTCGCGCCACATCACGCCCGGCTCCCAGGTGAAGACCGGCTTGGCGATCTGCGTGAGCGGAATCGAGCGGCCGGAAGCGGTCGGCAGGTACGCGTTGCCGATGTCGGAGATCTCCTTGCGCTCTTCCGGCGCCTCGCGCAGAACGATGTCGATCAGGCGATCGTTCTCGCGGTACTGGCCCACCGGCGTGCCGGTGTAGGTGGTGCGCGATGCCTGGGCGATCGCCTGGCTGGTGACGCCGAGCGCGCGCGCCTTGGCCTGGTCCACGTCCAGGCGGATCACCTTGACCGACTCGTTCCAGTTGTCGTTGACGCCGCGCATGTGCGCGTTGTCGCGCAGCACGGCCTTGACCTCGTCCGCCCGCAGCCGCAGCTGCGACGGGTCGTCGCCGATCACGCGGAACTGCACCGGGTACGGCACCGGCGGACCGTTGGGCAGCAGCTTGACACGGCCGCGCACCTCGGGAAACTCGGTCGCCATCAAGGCCGGCAACGCGATGCGCAGCCGCTCGCGCACTTTCAGGTCCTTCGCCAGCACGACGAACTGCGACACGTTGCTCTGCGGGAACACCTGGTCCAGCGGAAGGTAGAAACGCGGCACGCCGGAGCCGATCCAGGTGCTGACCGTGGCCACGCCCTCCTCGCGCATGAAACGCTGCTCGACGCGCTTCGCCACCTCCTCGTTGGCCGCGAACGACGTGCCCTCGGGGAACCAGATGTCCACCATGATCTCGGGTCGGCTCGAGTCTGGGAAGAACTGCTGCTGCACCCGGCCCATGCCGACGATGCCGAGCGCGAAGATCAGCACCGTGGCACCGATCGTGAGCCAGCGGTACTGCACGCACCAGTTCACGGCGCGCCGGAAAGCGTTGTAGAACGGCGTGTCGAACAGTTCGTGCGGTGGTGCATCCGGATCGTGCGGCTTGACCTTCAGCAGCACCGTGCCGAGGTAGGGCACGAAATACACGGACACGATCCAGCTCAGCACCAGCGCCACCACCGTGACCGCGAAGATCGCGAAGGTGTACTCGCCGGTCGTCGACTTGGCCAGGCCGATCGGCAGGAAGCCCGCGGCCGTGATCAGGGTGCCGGTGAGCATCGGCATGGCGGTGACGTCGTAGGCGAAGGTGGCGGCGCGCACCTTGTCGTAGCCCTCCTCCATCTTCCGCACCATCATCTCCACGGCGATGATCGCGTCGTCCACCAGCAGGCCCAGCGCGATGATGAGCGAGCCGAGCGAGATCTTGTGCAGCCCGATGCCGAAGTAGTTCATGGCCAGGAAGGTCACGGCGAGCACCAGAGGGATCGTGATGGCCACCACCAGCCCGGGCCGCAGGTCGATGTACCAGCCGCCGGTGAACCGCGTCCAGCGCGGCCCGCCGCCCCGGTGCAAGCCGAGCGCGATGAAGCTCACGGCCAGCACGATGACCACGGCCTCGATCAGCACGCCGACGAACTCGTTGACCGAACGGGCCACAGCCACCGGCTGGTCCTGCACCTGCGCCAGCTGCACGCCCACGGGCAGACGTCGCTGGATCTCTGCCGTGGTCGCGCGCAATGCCTTGCCCAGCGCGATGATGTCGCCGCCCTTGGCCATCGAGATGCCGAGCGCGATCACTTCGCGGCCCTGGTGCCGCACCTTGACTGTCGGCGGGTCGACATAGCCACGCCGCACCTCGGCGATGTCGCCCAGCGTGAGCTGGTTGCCCGAACTGCCGCGAATCGGCATGGCACGCAACTGCTCGACGCTGTTGAACTGGCCGCCCACGCGCACCTGCAAGACATCGGTCGGCGCCTGGATCGTGCCCGCGCTCTCCACCGCGTTCTGCGCACCGAGCTGCTGCAGCACGGCATTGAGGTCCAGGCCGAGCTGGGCCAGGCGCTGCTGCGAAACCTCGATGAAGACCTTCTCGTCCTGCACGCCGAACTGCTCGACCTTGGCGACATCCTTCACGCGCAACAGCTGCTGGCGCGCATCGTCGGCAAAATCCTTGAGCTCGGCGTAACTGAAGCCATCGCTCTCCAGCGCATAGATCACGCCGTAGACATCGCCGAACTCATCGTTGAAGAACGGGCCCTGGATGTTCGGCGGCAGGGTGCCGCGCATGTCGCCGATCTTCTTGCGCACGGTGTACCAGACGTTCGCGACATCGGCGGCTTTGGACGAGTCCTTGATCTGGAAGATGATCTGCGACTCGCCCGGCTTCGAGTAGCTGCGGATCTTGTCCGCGAACGGCGCTTCCTGCAGCGTCTTCTCGAGCTTGTCGGTCACCTGTTCGGCCACCTGCTGCGCCGTGGCCCCGGGCCAATAGGTACGCACCACCATCGCGCGGAACGTGAACGGCGGGTCTTCGTCCTGGCCGAGCTGGAAGTAGGAAGCGAAGCCCAGCAGCATCAGCACCAGCATCAGGTAGCGCGTGAGCGGCCCATGCTCGAGCGCCCAGCGCGAAAGGTTGAAGCCGCGCTTGCCGGTCGCCGCTTCGGCTGCGTCGTGCGGGCTCATCGCGTCGCACCCGGGGCAGCGGGTGCGACGGTGCGAACAGCGCCTTGCGCCGGCGCCGCAGGGGCACTGGCCACCTTCGGCTCGTAGAGCGAGACCTTCTGGTTCGGCGACAGCACATGCACGCCGGCCACCACCACCTGCATCCCCGGTGCGAGTCCGCCGGCCACCACCGCTTCGTTCCCGTCCGCCGTCGCCAGTTGCACCGGCTGCGAACGCACCGTCATGCTGGCCTTGTCGAGCACCCAGACGGCGCTGTTGGGTCCGTCCTGCCGCAGCGCGCTCAGCGGCAACTTGATCACCTGCACGCCACCGTGGGCCAGCGCGCGTGGTCGCGCCGACACCGTCGAACCCAGTGCCGGCGCGCTGGCCGCGTCGATCGCCACCTTGACGGTGAACGTGCGTGTCACGGGGTCGGCACTGGCCGCCACTTCGCGCACCACGCCGTCGATTTCGCGATCGTCCGACCAGCCGCGCACGCCGACTGCCGAGCCCACCTTGACCAGGCCGGCGCGGTCTTCCGGCACGGCGAACACCACGTCGCGCGCGCCGTCCTGCGCGATCCGCACGACGGGCGTCCCGGCCGTCAGGACCTGGCCCGGCTCGGCCTCGATGGCGGTGACCACCCCTGAAACATCGGCCACCAGCGTCGCATAGCTCGCCTGGTTGCCCTGCGACGATTGCTGCGCCTGCGCCTGCTCCAGTTGCGCCTGCGCGGCTTTGTACGTGGTTTCACGCCGCTCCAGTTCGGCCCCGCTGATGAAGTTCTGTGCTTTCAGTTCGCGGTAGCGCTTGAGGTCGGCGAGCGCCAGATCGCGGTTGGTGAGCGCGGCGGCCGATTGGGCCCGGGCTGCGTCGGCAGCAAGCCGCAGGTCCTGCGGATCGAGTTGGGCCAGCACCTGGCCGGCCTTGACGTGCTGACCCAGGTCGACCTGGCGCTTGATGATCTTGCCCGGCACGCGGAAGCCGATGCGGGATTCGACCCGCGCCTTCACTTCGCCCGAAAACTCTGCCTGACTACCGAACGCGCTGGTTCCGATGGTGACGACCTTGACCGCGCGCACCGGCTCTTCCGCTGGCGGCGCCTTGCTGCAGGCCGCCAGCGCCGCGACCAGGAATAACGCAATGAAACGGGGAGACGCGGTCATGGGGACACCTTGGTGGAACTGACAGGGGTCATTAATGACCGGCCGGTTAGTAATCTAGGGTAAACGCGAAACGCTGTCAATTGAACTTGCGGCGCGTGCCCGACAATCCGGCGCGTGCCAGATCACTACGAAAACTTTCCCGTTGCGTCCTGGCTGTGTCCGCCCGCGCTGCGGCCGCCGATCGCTGCCATCTACGGCTTCGCGCGCACGGCCGATGACATTGCCGATGAAGGCGATGCCTCTTCCGGCGAGCGCCTTGCCGCGCTCCAGGCTTATCGCGCGGACCTGACTGCTGCGAGCCGGGGGGCGCCCGTGTCGTCGCGCTGGCCCGAAGTGTTCGGCCCGCTGGCCACCGCGATGCGCGAATTCGCCCTGCCGGAGCCGCTGCTCGCCGCCCTCCTTTCGGCCTTCGTGCAGGACGTCGAGAAAACCCGCGATGGCGCAGGCTACGCCGACCGCGCCGAGTTGCTGGACTACTGCGCACGCTCGGCCAACCCGGTCGGCCGGCTGCTGCTGCACCTCTACGACGTCCGCGACCCCGCAGCGCTGGCGCAGAGCGATGCCATCTGCAGCGCGCTCCAGCTCATCAATTTCTGGCAGGACCCGAGCGTGGACCTGCCGCGCGGCCGACGCTACTTTCCACTTGCCGATTGCGCGCGCCATGGCCTGCGGCCCGAGGCCCTTTCGGCCGCACCGGAGTCGGCGCGCAAGCTGGTCGCCGACGAAGTCGCGTGGGCGCGCGATCTCATGCGCAAGGGCGCCCCGCTAGTGCACCGCCTGCCTGGTCGCATCGGCTGGGAGCTGCGGCTCGTGGTCCAGGGCGGGTTGCGCATCCTCGACAAGATCGAGGCGCTCGGCTTCGACTCGCTGCGGCATCGCCCGACGATCGGCAAGGCCGATGCGCCGTTGCTTGCCTGGCGTGCGCTGCGCATGCGAGCCGGCCTCGCCGACAATCACACCCAATGATTTCGCCGCCACGATGACGACACCCGAGCAATACGTGCAAGACAAGGCCGCCGCTTCGGGCAGCAGCTTCTACTACGCCTTCCTGTTCCTGCCGAAGCCCAGGCGCGCGGCCATCACCGCGTTCTACGCCTTCTGCCGCGAAGTCGACGACGTGGTCGACGAGGTGCGCGACCCCGGCGTGGCGGCCACCAAACTGGCCTGGTGGCGCACCGAGGTCGCCCAGTCGTTCGCCGGAGAGCCGCGCCATCCCGTGATGAAGGCGCTGATGCCGCTGGCGGCTGAATTCGGCATCGAGGCGCGTCAACTGCTGCAGGTGATCGACGGCTGCCAGATGGACCTCGAGCAGACCCGCTACCTCGCGTTTCCCAACCTCGCGCAGTACTGCCACCTCGTGGCCGGCGTGGTCGGCGAGGTGGCGGCGCGCATCTTCGGCCAGACCGACCCGCGCACCACCGAGTACGCGCACAAGCTCGGGCTGGCGCTGCAGCTCACCAACATCATTCGCGACGTCGGCGAGGATGCGCTGCGCGGCCGCATCTACCTGCCGGTGAACGAGTTGCAGCAGTTCGACGTGAAGGCGCACGAGTTGCTCAATCGCGTGTACTCCGAGCGCTTCGTCGCATTGATGAAGTTCCAGGCCGGGCGCGCGCACGCGGCGTACGACGAAGCCCTGGCCCTGCTGCCTGCGGCCGACCTGCGCGCGCAGAAGCCGGGCCTGATGATGGCGAGCATCTACCGCGCATTGCTGCGCGAGATCGAACGCGACAACTTTCAGGTGCTGAACCAGCGCGTCAGCCTCACGCCGCTGCGCAAGTTCTGGCTGGCCTGGCGCGTGCAGGCTCTGGGCAGGGTCTGACGCGGCCGCCACCATGAGGGTCGCCATCATCGGCGCCGGCTGGGCCGGCCTCGCGGCCGCGGTCACGGCCACGCAGGCGGGCCACGACGTCACCGTGTTCGAAGCCGCGCGCACGCTCGGCGGCCGCGCGCGTGCGCTGCAGGCCACACGCGCCGACGGCAGCGCCGTCACGCTCGACAACGGACAGCACATCCTCATCGGTGCCTACCGTGAAACCCTGCGGCTCATGGCGTTGGTGGGTGTCGACGTCGATGCCGCGCTGCTGCGCACGCCGCTCGCGCTCGTGTTCCCGGATGGCAAGGGGCTGCGTTTGCCCCCACTGCCTGCACCGCTGGATGCGCTCGCCGGCATCGTCGGCGCGCGTGGCTGGTCATGGCGCGACAAACTGACGCTGCTGCGCGTGGCCGGCGGCTGGCAGCGCGCCGGCTTCGCGTGCGACCCGCGGCGTTCGGTCGCCGAACTGAGCGCCGCACTCACGCCACGCGTGCGCGAAGAGCTGATCGACCCGCTCTGCGTGTCGGCGCTCAACACGCCGCCTGCCGAAGCGAGCGGCCAGGTGTTCCTGCGTGTGCTGCGCGATGCGATGTTCGGTGCGAGCGGCGGCTCCAACCTGTTGCTGCCGCGGCAGGATCTCGGGGCCGTGTTCCCGGATGCAGCGGCAAAGTGGATCGAGGCACGCGGCGGACGCCTGACGCCGGGCTGGCGCGTGCAGGCCATCACGCCCGACGGCCCCGGTTGGGCGGTCGACGGTGTCCCCTTCGACGCCCTCTTGCTGGCCTGCCCGCCCGTCGAAGCGGCCCGACTCGCCCGGGGTCACGACGCATGGGCCACACAAGCCCGTGCGCTGCGTTTCGAGGCCATCGCGACGATCTACCTCGAAGGCGGGCACCGCCTCCCCGAACCGATGCTTGCACTGCACGCCACGCCGGAGGCGCCTGCACAGTTCGTGTTCGACCGCGGCCAGCTGGGCGGGCCGGCCGGCCTGTGGGCGATGGTGGTCAGTGCGAGCGCCACCGAGCGCGAATCGCTCGAACGACAGGTGCGCGCGCAGGCCGTGGCGCAACTGGATTGCAAGGCGCCGCGGGTGCTGCAGACTGTCGTCGAGAAGCGCGCCACCTTCGCCTGCACCCCGGGCCTGCAACGACCGTGGACGTCGATTGCGCCGCGACTCGCCGCATGCGGCGACTATGTGGAAGGCCCCTACCCGGCCACGCTCGAAGGTGCGGTGCTGAGCGGCCTCGCTGCCGTCCGCGCGCTTCGCTGATTCACGGCAGTGACTGGTAGGTCGACGCGCCCTGCCCCGCTTCCAACGCGACGCACAGCGCGTGCAGGTTGGGCACGATCAGCTGCGGTCGGGCGTCCCGCTCCCAGGCGCGTTCGTCGCGCACCAGCCAGGCCGCCTGCATGCCGGCATTGAGCGCACCCACGACGTCGAGTTCGGGGTCGTCGCCCACGTGCAGGATGTCGCGCGGCAGCAGCCCGATCGAGGCCGCCGCAGCCCGGAAGATCGGCGCATGCGGCTTGCCGCTGCCGAAGCCCCGTGCATTGAAGGCCGTGCGAAACCAGCGGCCGACGCCCGTGCGGTGGATGTCGGCATTGCCGTTGGAAATGGCCACCAGCGGATAGTGCTCGCTGAGCCAGCGCAGCGCGGGCAACGCATCGTCGTAGAGCTTGACGTTCTGGCGTGCCGCGAAAAACGCGTCGAAGGCCGGCTCGGCGAGCGCCGGGTCTTCCCCGGCGCGCTTCAGCGCGGCCCGGATCGACTCGAGCCGCAGCGCGCTCATGTCGTGCGCGATGTCGGAACGCTCCTTGGCCGTGGCCTCGCGCAGTTCGCGCAACACGCCCGGCGTGACGAGCAGCGCGGCGGTTTGCGGCGCCTCGTCCTGCAGCCACTTGTGCAGGGTGCGCTCGGCGTGCTCGATGGTGGGCCAGATCGGCCAGAGCGTGTCGTCGAGATCGAGCGAAATGCCGGCGATGCGCTTCACGTCCAGCGGAGGGGCCAAGGTGGCAAAAGTCATGCGCCAGAATACCGCATGCCCTTTCGCCCTGAACCGCCAGCAGTTTCCGCTGCCGACGAACGCACCGCCGTGCTGTGGTGCAACCTCGGATCGCCCGACGAACCGACCGCCCGCGCCGTGCGGCCCTATCTGTCGCAATTCCTGCACGACCACCGCGTGGTCGAGATTCCGCGCGCCATCTGGTGCCTGATCCTGCACGGCATCATCCTGCGCACACGGCCGGCCAAATCCGCCGCCAAGTATGCGAGCGTCTGGTTGCCCGAAGGATCGCCGCTGAAGGTCTGGACGCACAAGCAGGCCGTGATGCTGGCCGGTTGGCTCGGCGAGCGCGGGCACCGCGTCACCGTGCGTGACGCCATGCGCTATGCGCAGCCCTCGATCGCGTCGCAGCTCGATGCGCTCAAGGCGGAAGGCGTGACCCGCGTGCTGGTGCTGCAGGCCTACCCGCAGTATTCGGCGACGACGACCGCCAGCGTGATCGACGCGGTGAGCAGCTGGAGCCGCACCGTGCGCCGCATGCCGGAATTCCGATTCGTCAACCAGTACCACGACGATCCGCTCTACATCGAGGCGCTGGCGCAGAGCGTCCTGGCGCACTGGCAGCAGCACGGCCGACCCGACCAGCTGGTGATGAGCTTCCACGGCATTCCGGCGCGCAACATCCAGCTCGGCGATCCGTACCAGGCGCAGTGCCTGGAAACTGCGCGTTTGCTGGCGGAACGCCTGCAGCTGTCACCGGACCAGCACCGCGTGACCTTCCAGTCGCGCTTCGGCCGCGCCAAATGGCTGGAGCCCTACACCGAGCCGACCCTGCGCGCGCTCGGCGCGGGCGGCACCGGTCGTGTGGATGTGATGTGTCCGGGCTTTCCGGCAGACTGCCTCGAAACGCTGGAAGAGATCGCGATGGAAGGCCGCGAGGCGTTCCTGCACGCCGGCGGCAAGGAGTTCCACTACATCCCGGCCCTGAACGACAGCCCGGCGTGGATCACGGCTCTCACCGCCATCGCGGAGCGCAACCTGGCGGGCTGGCCCACGCAGCGAATCGCCGCTGCCTGAGCGCACGCATTCAGCCTCGGGTCGGCTCTTTCAGCAGCGACTGGATCGCGGTGTCCATCTCGGCGTACTGTCCCTCGCCGAAATGGGTGCGGCGCACGCGCCCGCCCTTGTCGACCAGGTAGAACGCTGGCCAGTATTGGTTGTTGTAGGCCTTCCACGTCGCGTAGCGGTTGTCCTGCGCCACCGGAAAGCGGATGTTGAAGCGCTGCAACGCGGTCTCCACGTTCGAGGTCGACTTCTCGAACGGAAACTCCGGCGTGTGAACACCCACCACGACGAAGCCCTGATCCTTGTACCTTTCGTACCAGCGCACCACGTGCGGGAGCGTGTTGACGCAGTTCACGCAGGAGTAAGTCCAGAAGTCGACCAGCACGACCTTGCCGGCGAGCCCCTGGAGGGTGAGCGCGGGAGAGTTCAACCACTTCTCGATGCCGGTGAATTCGGGCGCGGCGCCGAGGTCGTTGGCAGGCATGGCGGCGTCGGCCGGCCACGGCATTGCGGCAGCACCGAGCAGCGCGGCCGAAAAATGGCGTCTGGAAAGCGAAGTCATGGTCAGAGTCCTTGTGAGATGGAGGGGACGAAACGCGAGAGCCACGCCGTGAACAGCACGTCGTACTGGAGAAACATCGCCACGGCCACGCCGGCCACCAGCACGCCGAACGCGCGCTGCAGCGCCGGCAGATGGCGCGCGACACGGCGCACGCGCAGGCTGGCCCACTGGCCGCCATAGGCGATGACGAGCATCGGCACGCCGGCGCCGACCGCATAACACAGGAGCAGCAGCGCAGCGTGTTGCGGATCGGGGGCCGTGGCCAGCAAGGTCAGGATCGAGCCGAGCACCGGCCCGGCACAGGGTGTCCACACAGCGCCCAGCGCGAGCCCGAGCAGGAAGCCGCCGAGCCGCCCGGCACGCGGCGCGTTCGTCGGCGCGGCAAGGCGGTTGATCGCGCCGCCGGCCTGCGCGGCGAGCAGGTCGAACGGCCGGCGCCACACCATCAGCAAACCGAACAGCAGCAGGCCCGCCACGGCAGCATGGCGCAAGCCTTGCGCCGACAAGCCAGCGACTTCGGAAAACAGGTTGAACACCACCGTGAGACCCGCAAACGCTGCGACGAAGCCGGCCGTGATGAACAGCGGACGCGAGCGCTGCGACGCGTTGAGCGAGCCACCGAAGACGATCGGCAACATCGGCAACACGCACGGTGCTGCAATGGTCAGCAGGCCGGCCGCGAAAGCGAGGCCGGCGCCCCATGGCTCGGACATGACGAAACCCTTCGAGTGGCAGACGAAAGGAGTTCGTTGCCGGGGCGGCCCGGCGTCCTGGGGTTTACCCGCGTCCTACCTCAATGACCTCACGCCCGGCCGAGGTAGTCCCGCTTGCCGATCGGCACGCCCTTGTGGCGCAGGATGTCGTACGCCGTGGTGACGTGAAAGAAGAAGTTCGGCAGCGCGAAGTGCAGCAGGTAGGGCTGGCCCGTGAACTCGTGTTCGGTGGGGCCGGCCTTCATCATGAACTTGCGCTCTTCGCTGCCCGCGAAGGCTTCGCGCGGCACGCTTTCCAGATAGCTGCGCGTGTCGGCGATGCGCTTGTGCAGTTCGTCGAAGGCGGTCTCGGTGTCCGGGAAGCTCGGCGCTGCGACGCCGGTGAGCCGCACCACGGCCAGCTTGCTCGCGTCGCTCGCACTCTGGATCTGGAACGACAGCGGACGCATGTCTTCGGCCAGCTTCGCGTTGACCAGTTCGGCCGGGTCGATGCCCGTCGCGGTGGCGTGCGCCAGGCCCTTGTCGAGCAGGTGAGAGAGCTGCTTGAGGTTGTGCAGGAAGACGGTGACGGAGGCGTCGTACATCGAAAGCGACATGGCGGGCTCTTTGCTTGTTGTGAATCGGCGCGCGATTGTGGCGCGAACCGGTTCAGCGTGCAGCGGCGCGGATGAAGGCTTCGATCGGCTCCAGGTGCGCGGGCACGTTGAGCGCCGGCGCATGGCCGCAGCCCGGCACCTCGATCACCTGCAACGCCCCGCGCGCGCCCGGCCCACGGCCGCGCATCGCGACCAGCGTTTCGGGACGCACCAGGTCGGAGTCGACACCGCGCAGGCACAGCACGGGCACGTCGATCGCGTCGAAGTGCGGCCATACCAGGTAGTCGTCCGGATGCGCGACGAACTGCCGCACCATCGCGGGGTCGTAGTGCGGCGTCACGCGGCCATCGGGCAGGCGCCGGGTCGAGGTCTCGGTGAGCCGCCGCCATTGCGCGTCGCTGAGCCAGCCGTAGGGCTTGTAGACGGTGCGGAAGTACGCCTCCAGCTCGCTCACGCTGTCGAAAGCCGGCGGGCTGCCGGCGTACGAACGGATGCGGTCGATGGCCGACTGCGCGATTTCCGGCGCAGTGTCGTTGATCACCAGGCTCGCGATGCGCTCTTTCATGCGCGGCTGCAGCAGGCCCGACGCGCAGACCATGCCGATCGCGCCGCCCATCGAGGTGCCGACCCAGTGCAGCCGCTCGAGCCCGAGATGCGTGCAGAACGCGTCGGCAAGCCGCGCGTAGAACGAGAGCTGATACTCCTCGTCCGGCGCCGGGCTCCACTGGCTCAGGCCGCGGCC
>SEGN01000350.1 GCA_004211245.1 Variovorax sp. | reverse complement strand
GGCCTGGACAACGCGGCCACGCCGATCGGCCTGAAGGCGATGCGCGAACTGCAGTCGCTCAACCCGAGCCCGGCAAGCGCCACCAATGCGCAGATCCTGTTCCTGGTGCTCAACGCGTCGTCGCTCACGCTGCTGCCGGTGACCATCTTCATGTACCGCGCGCAGCAGGGCGCGGCCGACCCGACCCTGGTGTTCCTGCCGATCCTGCTGGCGACCAGCGCGTCCACGCTGGTCGGCCTGCTTACGGTGGCGCTGGTGCAGCGACTGCGGCTGTGGGATCCGGTGGTGCTGGCCTACCTGCTGCCGGGCGCGCTGCTGCTCGGCGGCTTCATGGCGCTGCTCGGCACGCTTTCGGCCGCCGCGCTCGCATCGCTCTCGTCGCTGCTGGGCAACCTGACGCTGTTCGGCATCGTCGTCGTGTTCCTGCTGGTCGGCGCGCTGCGGCGGGTGAAGGTGTACGAGGCCTTCATCGAAGGCGCCAGGGAAGGCTTCGCGGGCGATGCTGATCGAGACCATGAAGAGCCAGGGCGTCGACAGCTTCCCCGCGCTCGCCGCGGCGACCATCCAGGGCAGCACCGAAACCACGTTCTACGTGCTGGCCGTGTACTTCGGCGCGGTCGGCATCCAGCGCGCACGGCATGCGGTGGCCTGTGCATTGGCGGCGGAGTTCGCCGGCGTGGTGGCGGCGATCGCCGTTTGCTACTGGTTCTTCGGTTAGCCCCTGCGGCAGCGACGCCAGGCCCGTTCGGCCAGAATCGCAGGCTGTGAACCTTCCAGCTCAGGCCCAGGCGCCCTCCTTTTCCCCCGACGAATTCCGCGACGCGCTCGGCATGTTCGCCACCGGCGTGACGATCGTCACGGCGCGGGCTGCCGACGGCACGCTGGTGGGCCTGACGGCCAACTCGTTCAATTCGGTTTCACTGGATCCGCCGCTGGTGCTGTGGAGCCTGGCCAGCAGTTCGGGCTCGATGCCGACGCTCGGCGCCGGTTCGCACTACGCCATCAACATCCTCGCCGCGAACCAGAAAGACCTGGCCGAGCGCTTCGCGCAGAAGGTGGTGGACCGCTGGGCGGACGTGAAGTTCACCGAGGGGCTCGGCGGCTCGCCGTTGCTGGTCGGTGCGGCAGCGAGCTTCGAATGCTTCAACCGCAGCCGCTACGACGAGGGCGACCACGTGATCTTCGTCGGCGAGGTGGAACGCTGCCGTTGGCGCGAAGGCGCGTCACCGCTGCTGTACCACGGCGGGCGGTTCTACACCGAGCACCCGCTCTAGTCGGCCTGCGCGCGACCCGTCTTCGGAGGAACCGCGGTCTCGCGCATCACCGCCTCCGTCGAACGGTACTTTTCGGCCATTTCCCGTTCGGTCGCAGTCAATGTCTGTGCCTGCATGTAGGCACCGAGGGCCCGCGCATGTCCGACGATGAAACGTCCGACCTCGTGCCGCTCGGCTTCGTACGTGCGCAATGCGTCAGGCACATCGACTCCCGTACCCAGTGCGCGGACCAAGTTGGCGGCATCGCTGCCCGCCTTGGTCACGCCCATGCCGCAATGCGGCCGCGCCACGAAAGCGGCATCGCCCAGCAGCGCCACGCGCCCATGTGCCAGACCGGTGCTTTCCAGATCGAAGATCGGCTGGAAGAAAAGGTTTTCTGTCTTCTCCACGATCTCCGCGAACTGCGGGGCCAGCACTTCGCGTGCCGCCCGTCGGGCCTGGGCCAGCACCTCCGGACGAATCAGCGGCGGCGGAATGCCGTCGGGCCAGACCTTGCCGCTGGCGTCGGTCAGCATGTCCCGCAGCGTGGTGTCCTGATCGGCCGGGCGATACCAGACGAAGTTGTAGCGCCGGCGGCCCGGCTCGACCGTGTTGCCCTGCCCCGCCACCGGGTACGCGATCATCTGTTCCCGCGGAGGCAGGCCGAATGCGAAATAGGGGAACAGTTCGGCCAGCGTCCGTTCCGAGAGGCTCGACTCTTCCACCAGGCCGCGCCATGCGAGGTAGCCGGCGTATTGCGGCTTCGTCTGCGGTTCCAGCAACTGACGCACCGTCGAGCGCAGTCCGTCGGCGGCCACGAGCAGATCGCCCGATGCCTCGCGCCCGTCGGCGAAGACGGCGGTGACGCTTTCGGCGTCCTGGGTGAAGGAGAGCAGCTGGTGCCCGTTGTGATAGCGCTCGGCCGGGAACGCGCGCCGGAGCACCTGGTAGAGACGTCCCCACGCCGTCAGCGTCTGGGGCAGCGCGCGCTTGTCCTCCACGGTGCCGTCCTGCCGCAGGGTGACGCGCTCGCTGACGTCGACGCCGATGCGATCGGCGACATCGACGCCCGCAGCGGTCAGGACCTCCATGAGTTCGGGGTGGGTCACGACGCCGGCGCCACGGCTTTCCAGTTCGTCGGCGACCCGCTCGTACACATGGACGTCCCAGCCGTCCCGCAGGAGCAGGTTCGCGGCGAACAGCCCGCCCAGCGAGCCGCCGATGACGATGGCCTTGCGAGGCGATGCGGCGGAGGGTGCGGTCATGCGGACGCTCCCGTTGCCTGGCCGGCGGCCGCACGGGCCGCCTCGACGGCCTCCGCGGCGGGGTAGTTGAGCTCGATCGTGACGCCCGAGGGATCTTCCACGAAGATCTGGTGCAGCCCGATGCTCGGCACGGTCCGTTCGCGGAACGCCAGGCCTGCATCGACCAGCCGGCGACGCATGTCGGGCAGACCGGTCGCCAGGAATGCCAGGTGATCGATGGCTGCGCTGCCGTGCAGCGACGCCTCGTTCTTGTCGCCCAGGTAGTCCTTCAGGCCCTGGGGCGCATCGGGGTCGATGCCGATGATGTGGACGACGCCGAACTGGGCTTCGTCGTCACCCTTGTAGAGCCAGAGGCCCGGAAAGTCGAACGGCGGCCGGAAGCCTTCCTGCAGGCCGAGCACATCGACGTAGAAGCGCCGCGACGCTTCGAGCTGCGTCGTGCGCACGGAATAGTGGGCGAGGGTCTGGAGAGCCATGGGAAGTCCTTGAATGGGTTCGAAAAGAATGCGACGGCGCGGGCAGGCCGCTAGCCGCTCGCGATGGCCTGGGCCAGGCGGTCGCCGGTGAGTGGAAGGTGGCGGGCGCGCAAGCCGAGCGCGTGCGCGACGGCGTTGGCGACCGCCGCGGCGGTCGGGCCGGCTGCGGCCTCGCCCACGCCCAGGCTCGGGGCGTCGGGCTGCGGCATCACATGGACCTCGATCTCGGGGATTTCGTCGAAGCCCAGGATCGGGTAGTGGGCCCAGTCGCAGGAGCTGACGCCTGCGTCGTCCCAGGTCACGCTTTCCTTCAGTGTCCAGCTGAGCGACTGGAGCATGCCGCCCTCGATCTGGTTGACCAGCCCGTCGGGGTTCACGGCAGCGCCCGCGTCGACCGCGATCCACACCTTGGCGACGCGCACCTTCTCTTCGACATCGACCTTGGCGACGATGGCGCAGTAGGCCGCCTGGTTCTTGTACCGACCGAAGCCGATGCCCATGCCGCTGCCGGTGCCGCCCTCGCCACGCTGCGCCCAGCCGGACATCGAGGCCGCAGCCTGGAGCACTGCGCGCGCGCGTGCATCGGCCAGGTGCCGCAGGCGGAACTCGACGGGGTCGCAACCGGCCAGTTCGGCCAGCTCGTCCATGAAGCACTCGATCGCGTAGAGGTTCGCGTACGAGCCGAGCGATCGCAGCGCCGACACGCGCACCGGCGAGTCCGCAATGAAGTGGTAGTCGACGGTCTGCTGGGGCACGTCGTACAGCGCGA
>SEGN01000349.1 GCA_004211245.1 Variovorax sp. | reverse complement strand
ATCTGGTAGCCGTCGATGCAGGTGACGACCGAGGACGACTCGCCCGGCAGGTTCACCAGGATGGCCGTGGTGGAGCCGCCGTACTGCGCGCCGTAATAGATGCCGGCCAGCATGATGAGTGCCGACACGGGCGGCAGCGCGTAGGTGGCGGGCAGCAGCATCGCGATGGTCGCGACGGGGCCGATGCCGGGCAGCACGCCGATCAGCGTGCCCAGGATGCAGCCGACCAGGCAGTACAGCAGGTTGGTGAAGGTGAACGCGACACCGAAGCCGATCGAAAGGTTGTGAATCAGATCCATGGTGCAGGTCTCCTCAGCCCGAAATGAAAGTGGGCCAGACCTGGATCTGGAGTTTGAGCGCCCAGATGAAGGCGATGTAGCTGCCGACGGCGAGGATGGTGGCGAGCACCAGCACGTCGCGCAACTTGAAGTGCTCGCCGGCCAGGCTCGAGATGATCGTGAGCGCGTAGATCGCGATGATCATGCCCATGGCCGGCAGGCCGATGCTCGGCAGCCCGCCGAGCAGCACGCCGAACGCGAGGTTGGCCGCGATCACGAAGAACAGGGGCTTCCACGCCCATTTGCCGATCGGCTGGCCGTCGGCGCTTTCGACGACGAGACCCTGGAACATGATGATGGCACCCAGCACCGCGAGGATGATGCCCAGCATCAGCGGAAAGTAGCCGGGCCCCATGCGGGCGCCGTCGCCGATGCTGTAGCTGGTGGCGCCGATGGCGAAAGCGCCCCCGACAGCGGTGAACATGACTCCTGAAAAGAAGTCCGCCTGACTCTTGATGCGCATGATCTGCTTGTCCCCAAATAGTTCATTGAGGATCGTTTCGAGCGGCTGACCGCTGGCTGACCGGGGGCGTACGCAGTAACGCGTAGCGCGGGCCGAGCGCTATCGAAAAAATAGCAAAACGCGAAGGCTAGAACGCGCTTTTCGTGCAGCCGCCGTCGACCCGCAGCGCGGCGCCCGTGGTGCCCGACGAGAGCGGGCTCGCCAGGTAGGCCACCATCGACGCGATTTCTTCGGGTGCTTCGAAGCGCTTGATCAGCGAGGTCGGGCGGGCCGTTTGGAAGAAGTCCTTTTCGTAGTCCTCGAACGACTTGCCGTCGGCCTGGGCCAGCGCCCCGACGAAGTCGCCCACGCCGCGCGATTTGGTCGGGCCGGGCAGCACGCTGTTGACCGTGATGCCGGTGCCCGCGACCGACTCGGCAATGCCGCGCGCGACGGCGAGCTGTGCGGTCTTGGTCATGCCGTAGTGAACCATCTCGGCCGGAATCTGCACTGCGCTTTCGCTCGAAATGAAGATGATCCGGCCCCAGTTCGCGCGCTTCATCGCCGGCAGGCACAGGCGCGCCAGCCGCACGCCGCTGAGCACGTTGACCTCGAAGAACCGCGTCCAGTCGGCGTCCGGAATGTCCTCGAACGGCTTGGGTTCGAAGATGCCGAGGTTGTTCACGAGCACCTCGATGCCCGGATGCCGGGTGACCAGCGCCTCGGCCACGGCGGCGCTGCTCAGGTCGCCGGCGAAGCCGATGACCTCGCCGCCCGGCGCCGGCCGCAGGGACGCGACGGCGGCGTCGACCCCCTCCTGCGAGCGACCGTTGACGATCACGCGTGCGCCCTCGGCCGCCAGCGCCGCGGCGATCGCGTGGCCGATGCCGGCGGTGCTGCCCGACACCAGCGCGAGCTTGCCTGTGAGTTTCAGGTCCATGGTGCGTTGCTCCTCGTGGTCAAAGCCATTGGCCGCTGCTCGGCATGCGGATCTCGGTCTCGGGCGTGCCGCCGACGAAGAAGCCGCCGATCACGATGCTGAGGATCGAGATGAACAGGCTCGCGAACAGCGCCGTCCAGAAGCCGGACACCTTGAAGCCTCGCACCAGTGCCGCCACCAGCAGGATCATCAGCGCGTTGATGACGAGCAGAAAGAGCCCGAAGGTCACCAGCGTGAGCGGCAGCGTCAGCACGATCAGCAGCGGCTTCACCACCGCGTTGGCCAGGCCGAGCAGCAGTGCGGAGACGATCAACGCGCCGGTGCTGGAGAAAGAGATCCCGCGGAACAGCAGGCTCGCGATCCAGAGCGACACCCCGGTGATCGCCCAGTGCAGCAGGAACGGTGTCAGGTTGGCCATCACGACGCGATCCCCAGCATTCTTCGATTGGCGGCCGTGTCGGCGCCGCCGCCCGCGAAGTCGTCGAACGCGCGGTCGGCCACGCGGATGATGTGGTCGGCGATGAACTTCGCGCCTTCGCGTGCGCCGTCCTCGGGGTGCTTGATGCAGCACTCCCACTCGAGCACCGCCCAGCCCGGGAAGTCGTACGCCGCCATCTTCGAGAAGATCGCGCCGAAGTCGACCTGCCCGTCGCCCAGGGAGCGGAAGCGCCCGGCGCGGTCGATCCACTTCTGGAACCCGCCGTACACGCCCTGCTTGCCGGTCGGGTTGAACTCGGCGTCCTTCACATGGAAGATCTTGATGCGCTCGTGGTAATGGTCGATGTAGCTCAGGTAGTCGAGCTGTTGCAGCACGAAGTGGCTCGGGTCGTACAGCAGGCAGGCGCGCGGGTGGCCGCCGACGCGCTCCAGGAACATCTCGTAGGTCACGCCGTCGTGCAGGTCTTCGCCCGGATGGATCTCGTAGCAGACGTCCACGCCGACGGCGTCGAACGCATCGAGGATCGGGCGCCAGCGGCGCGCGAGCTCGTCGAAGGCTTCTTCGATGAGGCCCGGCGGCCGCGGCGGCCAGGAGTAGAGGTAGGGCCAGGCCAGTGCGCCCGAGAAGGTCGCATGCGCCGTCAGGCCCAGGTTGGACGACGCCTTCGCCGCCAGGTGCAGCTGTTCGACCGCCCAGCGCTGGCGCTTGACCGGGTCGTTGCGGACTTCCGGCGCGGCGAAGCCATCGAAGCCGCTGTCGTAGGCCGGATGCACCGCGACCAGCTGGCCCTGCAGGTGCGTGGAGAGCTCGGTGATCGACAAGCCGTGCGCGGCCAGCGTGCCTTGCACCTCGTCGCAGTAGGTCTTGCTCTCGGCGGCCTTCTTCAGATCGAAGATGCGCGCATCCCAGCTCGGGATCTGTACGCCCTTGTAGCCGAGACCGGCGGCCCAGCCGGCAATGGCCTCGAGCGAGTTGAAGGGGGCCGTGTCGCCGGTGAACTGGGCGAGAAAGATGGCGGGGCCTTTGATCGTCTTCATGCGGTGGTGTGTGTCCTAGTCGATGTAGCGTGCCACGGCGTCTTCGAACGCGGGGATGTCCATCGGCGCGTGGCTGAA
>SEGN01000048.1 GCA_004211245.1 Variovorax sp. | reverse complement strand
ATGAGCGACCAGATCGAGAACCGCATCATCGAGGCCAAGAGCCGCGGCATCTACGAGGCGCCCGGCCTCGCGCTGCTGCACATCGCCTACGAGCGCCTCGTGACCGGCATCCACAACGAGGACACGATCGAGCAGTACCGCATGAACGGCCTGAAGCTCGGCCGGCTGCTCTACCAGGGCCGCTGGTTCGACCCGCAGGCGATCATGCTTCGCGAGACAGCGCAGCGCTGGATCGCGAGCGCGATCACCGGCGAGGTGACGCTCGAGCTGCGCCGCGGCAACGACTACTCGCTGCTCAACACCGAATCGGTCAACCTGACCTACAAGCCGGAGCGCCTGTCGATGGAAAAGGTCGAGGACGCGCCCTTCTCGCCGGCCGACCGGATCGGCCAACTCACGATGCGCAACCTGGACATCGTGGACACGCGCGACAAGCTCATGACGTACACGAAGACCGGCCTGCTCGCGCCGGGGTCGACGCCGGTGCTGCCCAAGCCGAAGGGCGACTGATCCGCTGCAGCTTCAGCGCCGTCTAAGGAAAACGGCGCTGCCGCCGGTACGATGGCCGCCATTGCGCGCGCTGGGCGCGCTCCACGATGGCGGTTCATGTCCACTCTGATCCCTGCAGATTCCCCGGCCGCGCCCGCGCGATCGTTTCTCGCCACCTTGCGCCGCATCGGCAAGCTCGCGGCGCCCTACTTCCGATCGGAAGAGAAATGGAAGGCGCGAGCACTGCTCCTCGCCATCGTGGCGCTCAACCTCGGCTACGTGTACGTCGCGGTGCTCGGCAACCAGTGGTACGGCCGCTTCTACGACGCGCTGCAGAACAAGGACGCCACCATTTTCTGGCGTGAAATCGGCGTGTTCGGCTGGATCGCCTTCGCCAACATCGCAGTGCAGGTGGTCAAGTTCTACCTGACACAGCTGCTGCAGGTGCGCTGGCGCGCCTGGATGACGCGAAGCTATCTGAGCCGCTGGCTGGCCGACAAGACCTTCTATCAGCTCGAACTCGCACGCTATCGCACCAGCACCGGTCAGACGCCCGACAACCCCGACCAGCGCATTCAGGAAGACATGCAGCTTTTCACCGACTACACGGTGACCCTGTCGATGGGCTTGCTGAATGCGGTGGTCACGCTGCTGAGCTTCGTCGGCATCCTGTGGGCGCTGTCGGGCGTGGTCCCTGTCACGCTGGGCGGAAACACCTACCAGGTCGTCGGCTCGATGGTCTGGATCGCGTTGGCGTATTGCGTCGTCGGCACCGTGATCACGCACTACATCGGCCGCCCGCTGATCGGACTCAACTTTCGCCAGCAGCGCTTCGAAGCCGATTTCCGGCACCACCTGGTGCGTGTGCGCGAGTACAGCGAGGCGATTGCGCTGGACAACGGCGAGCCCGTGGAGCACCGCCAGCTCGACACGCGTTTCGGCAGCGTGCTGCGCAACTATTTGCAGCTGATCAAGCAGCAGAAGAACCTCGTCGGCTTCACGTCGTTCTTCGGCCAGGCCGCTGTGATCTTCCCTTTCATCGTGGCGGCGCCGCGTTTTTTCTCGGGTGCGATCCAGCTCGGGCAGTTGATGCAGATCTCGTCGGCCTTCGGCAAGGTGCAGGATTCGCTGAGCTGGTTCGTCGACAACTACGACCGCGTCGCCGTCTGGCGGGCGACCACCGACCGCTTGACCAGCTTCGACGACGCGATGCGTGCGAATGCGGCACGCGACAAGACCTCGCAACGCGTGCCCGCCACCGACCTGCGCACCGACGACCTCACCGTCGCGCTGCCCGACGGCGCGACCTTGCTGAGCCACGCCGCGTTGCACGTCGAACCGGGCGACACGGTGCTGCTGCAAGGCCCATCAGGCAGCGGCAAGTCGACGCTGTTCCGCGCCTTCGCCGGCATCTGGCCGTTCGCGCGCGGCGATGTCGGGGTGCCCGACAACGCAATGTTCATTCCCCAGCGACCGTACGTGCCCGACGGCACCCTGCGCGATGCATTGACATACCCGAACAACGCGGCCGACTACGGCGACGAAGCCTTGCGCCAGGCGCTCGTCGATGCCCTGCTGCCACAACTGGCCGACCGCCTCGACGACAGCGATGCGTGGGGCCAGAAGCTGTCCGGTGGCGAGCAGCAGCGCCTGGCGATTGCGCGCGTGCTCCTGAAGAAGCCGGCCTGGCTGTTTGCCGACGAAGCGACCAGCGCGCTCGATCCGGAGGCCGAAAGCATCCTGTACAAGCGGCTTGCCGCATCGGCGCGGGCGTCGGGCGGCGCGGTGGTGTCGATCGCGCATCGCGCCGCGGTGGGCGACCATCATCGCCAGCGCTGGACGCTGGTGCCCGAGGACGCAGGCGCACCCGCACGCTACCGGCTGGAGGTCGGAGAGCCCGCATAGCGCGCCCAGCCGCGTGCCCGCAGTTCGCAGGCCGGGCAGGTGCCGCAGCCGTAGCCCCAGGCCTGACGGTGCGTGCGATCGCCGAGGTAGCAGGTGTGGGTGTCTTCGACGATCAGGTCGATCAGCGCCTGCCCGCCGAGCGCATCGGCAAGCCGCCAGGTGTCGGCCTTGTCGATCCACATCAGCGGCGTCTCGATCAGCAGACGCCGCTCGAGCCCGAGTGACAGCGCCAGCTGCATCGCCTTCATCGTGTCGTCGCGGCAATCGGGGTAGCCCGAGAAGTCGGTCTCGCAGACGCCGGTGACGATCACCTGCAGCCCGCGCCGGTATGCGAGCGCGCCGGCCAGCGTGAGGAACAGCAGGTTGCGCCCCGGCACGAAGGTGTTGGGCAGGCCGTCGGCCTGCATCGCGAACGCGACCTCGTCGGTGAGCGAGGAGCCGCCGAGCTGGTGCAGCGCGTCGAGCGTGAGCAGGTGGTCCTGGCCCAGGCGCGGCGCCCAATGCGCGAAACGCTCGCGCAGATGTCCCAGCACCACGCCGCGCATGTCGAGCTCGACCCGGTGGCGTTGCCCATAGTCGAAGCCGAGCGTCTCGACGCGCTCGTACTTCGAGAGAGCCTGTGCAAGGCAGGTGGTGGAATCCTGACCGCCGGAGAACAGGACGAGTGCGGTGGTGTGCATGTTTTCGGATCTGGAGAACGCCGCTGTAGGCGGAGCGCGCAAGTTTCGCAGCATCGCGCAACCGCTCGCTACGATCCGCCGCATGACCACCAAATACCTGCTTGCCTGGGGCGCCACCTTCGTGGTGATGCTCGTCATCGATCTGCTTTGGCTCGGCGTCATCGCCAAGAGCCTTTACCAGCAGGCCATGGGCGACCTCATGTCGCCGCAACCCCGGCTCGCGTTTGCGGCGCTGTTCTACCTGATGTATCCGGTCGGACTGGTCATCTTCGCCGTGCTGCCCGGCGTGAACGCCGACAGCCTGGCGCGGGCCGCGTTGCTGGGGGCGCTGTTCGGCCTGTTCGCCTATGGCACCTACGACCTGACCAACCTGGCCGTGGTGCGTGGCTGGCCGCTCGGCTTGTCGTTCATCGACATGGCCTGGGGCACCTTGGCCAGTGGTGTATCCGCAACGGCGGGCGCCGCGGCGCTGCGCTGGTTCGCGTCGCGCTGACCACTTCGGGGGAAAATCGGCCCTCCATCGGAGGAGGCCGATCGAATGGATTCAGGCGGTTCGCAAGAGGACTTCGACAGATTTCTGGGGACACGGAATTTCGCGGCACTCGATGGCCTGCGCGCCCTCGCCGTTTTCCTCGTTTTCACCTTTCACTTCGGCGGCCCCTCGTGGGACCGCTACGCCGGCTGGCTCGGCGTCTACGCGTTCTTCGTGTTGTCCGGCTTCCTCATCACCACGCTGCTGGTGCGCGAGCGCCGTGCCAGCGGCACCGTGTCGCTGAAGGCCTTCTACATCCGTCGGGCCACGCGCATCCTGCCGCTCTATTTCCTCGTCTATTTCGTCGTGCTGGGCCTGTGCTGGCGCGCGCAGGATGCGTCATGGGATCAGATGAAGGCGGCGGCGCCCTATCACCTGTTGCTGCTCAACGAGCTGGCCGACTTCTCGCCGATCCACATGACCTGGACGCTCGGGATCGAGTGGAAGTACTACCTGGTCTGGCCGGCCCTGTTCATGCTGTTCGGCGCCACCGCGACGCGGCAGTTCGGCGCTGCGGTGTACGGCCTGGCCGCGCTTCTGGCGCTCTGGTGGAGCCACGCCTACCCCGCGTGGCTCACGCCCTGGCACTACGCCGGCATGCTGCTCGGCTCTGCGCTGGCCATCGCGATGCACACACGCTCCGGTTTCAGAACGCTGCGCCCGGTCATGACGAACGTGGCGGTCGTCGCACTGGCACTGGCGCTGGTGGTGGTGCACCGCCGCGCCGATCTGCTGGCACGCCATCTCGGCGAGCCGCAGGTGATCGGCCTCTACTGCGTGCTCGTGGCCTTGCTGCTGCCGGCACTCCTGACCGGCACGATCGGCCGGCGCATGCTGTCGTCGAAGGCGCTGGTGTTCGTCGGTCGCCGTTCCTATGCCATGTATCTGGTGCAATACCTGGCCGCCCAGGCCGTGATCGCCCTGCTTCCGGGCATGGTCGCAGGGCCGCTGCTGCTCGCGTTCACCTTCGGCGTTGCACTCGCCGCCTCCGACGGGCTGTACCGCGCGTTCGAGCAGCCGATCATCCGCTGGGGTCACCGATGGGCCGCAGTGGTCCAGTCGGACCGTCATCGCGCGCCGCGCGACGCCGCAGCGTCGAACTGGCGGCCGCTCGCCTAGAGGAAACGCTCCAGCAGCTTGCGCGAACCGCGGTCCAGCGCCTTCACGTCGGGGATGCGGAACTGCACGCCGTGCGCGCTGCCGATCAACAAGGCGCCGCCCTCGAGACGGCGGATGTCTTCCTCGGCCTTCAGCACGAAGCTGGTCTCTCCGCGATCGGTCGACACATGCCAGGTGCTCGGCACGCCGAAGGTCGAGACACGGTGCAGATTCAACAGCGTCGGCGCGAAATCGCGCGCGGCGAGATCGTCGTGAAGCAGCTCGCGCATCGCAGGCGGCAGATGGTCCAGGCGGTCGACCCACACACGTTCCCGCCCGTCGCTGCCGACCAGCGACAGGCCCGCGTCCGGCGCGGTCAACGGGAAGGCGCGCACCGGCACGACGCCGGCGTGGCGTTCGCCTGCGGCATCGATGAGCACCAGCTGGCCGAATGCGTCGCGTTCCAGCCCGAAATCGATCTGCATCATGCGTCTCCTGCGGGATGCGCCGCATGGTTGTTCAGGGCGACGGCGACGCCGGAGCGCTCGGCCACGGCGCCGTCGCTGGCCTCTTCGTCGGCCTGCCGCAATTGCGCCTGGTAGAGGCGCCAGTACGCACCTTCCCTCGCCATCAGCGCGTCGTGCGGGCCGACCTCGACCACCTCTCCGCGGTCCATCACCACCAGCCGGTCGGCCTTGCGCAGCGTCGACAGGCGGTGCGCGATGGCGATGGTGGTGCGGCCCTTCACGAGGTTGTCGAGCGCCTTCTGGATTTCCTTCTCGGTCTCGGTGTCGACCGCGGAGGTGGCCTCGTCGAGGATGAGGATGCGCGGGTCGATCAGCAAGGCGCGCGCGATGCTGATGCGCTGGCGCTCGCCGCCCGACAGGCCCTGGCCACGCTCTCCGACCAGCGAGTCGTAGCCGTGGGCGAGTCGCAGGATGAAGTCATGCGCATGGGCGGCCCGCGCGGCGGCGACGATCTCCTCGCGCGTGGCCTCCGGCTTGCCGTAGGCGATGTTCTGCGCGATGGTGCCGAAGAACAGAAAGGGCTCCTGCAGCACCAGGCCGACATGGCGCCGGTAGTCGGCGACGGCGAAGCGCCGGATGTCGGTGCCGTCGACCCGGATCGCGCCGTCGGTCACGTCGTAGAAGCGGCAGATCAGGTTGACCAGCGTGCTCTTGCCCGAGCCGCTGTGGCCGACCAGCCCGATCATCTCGCCCGGCCGGATGGTCAGGTCGAGGTCGCGGATCACCGCGCGCGAGCCGTAGCGGAAGCCGAGCCCCTTCATCTCGATCTGCCCCTGCAGCTTCTCGACCTTGACCGGGTTCGCCGGCTCCGGCACGTTGCTCACGTGGTCGAGGATGTCGAAGATGCGCTTGGCGCCGGCCGCGGCCTTCTGCGTGACCGAGACGATGCGGCTCATCGAATCGAGCCGTGTGTAGAAGCGCCCGATGTAGGCGATGAACGCCGTGAGCACGCCCACCGTGATGCGGCCGCGCGCAACCTGCCAGATGCCGAAGCCCCAGACCACGAGCAGGCCGATCTCGGTGAGCAGCGACACGCTGGGCGTGAACAGCGACCAGGTCTTGTTGAGCTTGTCGTTGACCTGCAGGTTGTACCTGTTGGCGTCGCGGAAGCGCTCGGCCTCGCGCTTCTCCTGCGCGAAGGCCTTGACCACGCGGATGCCCGGAATGGTGTCGGCCAACACGTTGGTGACCTCGCTCCAGACGCGGTCGATCTTCTCGAAACCGGTGCGCAGCTTGTCGCGCACGACATGGATCATCCAGGCGATGAAGGGCAGCGGCACCAGCGTGACCACGGCGAGCAGCGGATTGATCGACACCAGGATCACGGCCGTCATCGCGATCATCAGCACGTCGGTCAGGAAGTCGAGCGCGTGCAGCGAAAGGAACACGTTGATGCGGTCGGTCTCGGAGCCGATGCGCGCCATGAGGTCGCCGGTGCGCTTGCCGCCGAAGTAGTCGAGGGGCAGCGTCAGCAGGTGCTCGTACGTGGTGGTGCGCAGGTCGGCGCCGATGCGCTCGGACACCAGCGCCAGCAGGTAGGTTCGCGCCCATCCCAACGCCCAGCCGGCCAGCGCCGACGCCAGCAGCGCGCTCAGGAACATCACCACCTTGCCGACGGCGATCTGCTGACCGTTCTGGAACGGGATCAGGATGTCGTCCATCAGCGGAATGGTCAGGTAGGGCGGCACCAGCGTGGCGGCGGTCGAGGCCAGCGTGAGCAGGAATCCCGCGATCAGCTGCTTGCGGTAAGGCCGCGCGAACCGGCCCAGACGCAACAGCACCCAGGTCGAGGGCGGCGTCTGAGGCTCCACCTCTCCGGCCGCGATGTCCTCGCGCTCTGCCGCTTCGGCGGCGGCGGCTGTCGCCTGTGCGACGCTGGCCGAGCGCTGATGGAAGAGCTTGAGCAGTCGCAGCGCGGCTGCCTGATGCTCCAACGTGTAGCGCCAGCGCGCCAGCAGGCCTTCCGGGCCGCTCAAATCGAGCGTCCCGACACCGGCGTGATCATGCAACTGGAGCAACAGGCCCGGCGCTGCGAGCGCCCACTCCTGCCATGTGCCCGCGGCGTCACGCCCGATCAGGCGCTGTCCGGTGAGCGCCAGCAGGCCGTTCGCAAACCGAAGTTCACCATCGAGGTCAACCGTGAGCGTGGCCAGAACGTTTTCCGCGGCTGTGAGCCGGCTTTTCAGAGCCGCCCCCGCTTCGCCCTCCGGGGTGCCGACTGGATCGTGATGTTGCATTGTGTTTCTGTGTCTCTGGCCCAACGGCAGTTTCTCCCAACGTTTCCATGAGCCGTTTCGACGACATTCAACTGCTGCGCATCCGCTATTTGCGCGGCCCGAACCTCTGGACTTACCGGCCCGTGCTCGAAGTGTGGCTCGATCTGGGCCCGCTCGAAGACTTCCCCTCCAACCTGATCCCGGGCTTCACCGACCGCCTGACGACGCTGCTGCCGGCACTGATCGAGCACCATTGCGGCGTCGGTGAGCGTGGCGGTTTCATCCAGCGCCTGAACGAAGGCACCTGGGCCGGCCACGTGCTGGAGCATGTGGTGATCGAACTGCTCAACCTGGCCAGCATGCCCACCGGCTTCGGCCAGACCCGCAGCACCTCGCGCCACGGCGTCTACCGCATGGTGTTCCGCGCGCGCGACGAACAGGTCGCACGCGTCGCACTGGCCGAGGGCCACCGCCTCCTGATGGCCGCCATCAACGACGACCCGTTCGACGCCGCCGCCGTGCAGGCCGCGGTCGATGCGGTCAAGGCCAAGGTCGAGGATTGCTACCTCGGGCCGAGCACCGCCTGCATCGTCGGCGCCGCCACCGACCGCGGAATTCCGCACATCCGGCTGAACCAGGGCAACCTGGTGCAGCTGGGCTACGGCGCCAACCAGCAGCGCATCTGGACGGCCGAGACCGACTACACCAGCGCGATCGGAGAATCGATCGCGAGCGACAAGGAGCTCACCAAGTCGCTGCTCGCGAGCTGCGGCGTGCCGGTACCCGAGGGGCAGGTCGTGAACAGCGCGGCCGAGGCATGGGAAGCGGCCGAGGACATCGGACTGCCGGTGGTGGTCAAGCCCTCCGACGCCAACCATGGCCGCGGCGTCTCGCTCGAGCTGCACACGCGCGAGGAGGTCGAGTCGGCCTTCGCGGTGGCCGAGCCCGAGGGCAGCGACGTGATGGTCGAACGCTTCGTCCGCGGTTCGGAGCACCGCCTGCTGGTGGTGGGCGGCCAGGTGGTCGCGGCGGCGCGCGGCGAGATCATCACCGTGACCGGCGACGGCGCCGCCACGGTGGCCGCGCTGATCGACAGCCAGCTCAACAGCGATCCGCGGCGCGGTGTCGAGGAAGAGTTTCCACTCGACTTCATCGACGTCGCGACCGACGCCAAGCTCCAGCTCGAGTTGCAGCGCCAGAAGCTGACCGCCGGTTCGGTGCCCGAGGCCGGCCGCGTGGTGACGATCCAGCGCAACGGCAACCTCGGCGTCGATTGCACCGACCAGGTTCACCCCGAGGTCGCGCACGCCGCCACGCTGGCCGCGCGCGTGGTCGGGCTCGACATTGCCGGCATCGACCTGGTCGCGCAGGACATCTCCCGGCCGCTCGCGGCACAAGGCGGCGCCATTGTCGAGGTGAACGCCGGGCCCGGCCTGCTGATGCACTTGAAGCCGGCAGTGGGTTCGCCGCGCCCGGTCGGCCGCGCAATCTGCGACCACCTGTTCCCGGACGACGCACCGGGCCGCATCCCGGTGGTCGGCGTGGCCGGCTCGCAGGACACCGCCGTGCTCGCGCGGCTGGTGGCCTGGCTCATCGGCCTGGGCGGCCGCTACACCGGCCTGGCCTGTGGCGACGGCCTGTTCCTGGAACGCCGCCGTGTCGACGCCCGCAACAGCGCCCACTGGGAAGCCGGGCATCGCCTGCTGGTCAACCGCGCAGTGCAGGCGGTGGTGATCGAAAACGGCGCCGAAACCATCCTGCGCGACGGCCTTGCGTACGACCGCTGCCAGGTCGGCATCGTGACCGACCTGGAGGGTGTCGAAACGCTGGCTGCGTACGACATCACCGACAGCGACCAGATGGTCAAGGTGCTGCGCACCCAGGTCGACGTGGTGCTGTCCGAGGGCACGGCCGTGCTCAATGCCGCCGACGCGCGCGTGGCGGGGCTGGCGCCGCTGTGCGATGGCGCCGTGATCCTCTATGCGTCCGATGCCGGCGTGCCAGCGATGTCGGCACACCAGTCCACCGGCGGCAAGGCCGTGCTGGTGCGGCAGGACCGCGTGGTGCTGGCGAATGGCAGCAGCGAATCGTTCCTGCCGGGTCTGGGCCGGCTCACCGTGTGGCGCGCGACCCATGCAGGCGTCAGCATCGACAGCCTGCTGGCGGCCGTGGCGGCGGCCTGGGCGCTGGGTGTTCCGCTCAACCTCATCGGCGCCGGGGTCGAGGCTTTCGAGTCCGACCTGCAGGCCGCGCTCGCGTCGCTCCAGCTGTCGCAGCAAAACCTTCCGTTCGCGGACAAACAACTGGCTTGACCCCATGGAAGTCACACGCATCCGCGCACTGCGCGGCCCCAACCTCTGGAGCCGCCACACGGCGATCGAGGCGATCGTCGCCTGCCGCGGCGACGAGAACGCCGTGCCGAAGCTGGCCGGCTTCGAGGCCCGCCTGCGCGCGCTGTTCCCGACGATCGGCGAATTGCATCCGATCGTGCTGGGGCATCCGCTCGCGCTCGCCCACGTGCTCGAGAACGCCGCCATCGCGCTGCAGACGCAGGCCGGCTGCCAGGTGAGCTTCGGCCACACGGCACCGACGCCTGACGAGGGCGTCTACCAGGTCACGGTTCAGTACACCGAGGAAGCCGTCGGCCGTCTTGCACTCAAGCTCGCACAGCAGTTGATCCAGGCCGCGCTCGACGACACCGCCTTCGACGCGGCCGCGGCCATCGCCGAACTGCGCGACCTCGACGAATCGGAACGCCTCGGTCCGAGCACCGGCTCGATCGTCGATGCGGCAGTCGCGCGCGGCATCCCCTACCGACGCCTGACCAGCGGCAGCCTGGTGCAGTTCGGATGGGGCGTGAAGCAGCGCCGCATCCAGGCCGCCGAGGTCGACAGCACCAGCGGCGTGGCCGAATCGATCGCGCAGGACAAGGAACTCACCAAGCAGTTGCTCAACGCGGCCGGCGTGCCGGTGCCCCTGGGTCGGCCGGTGGCGAATGCGGACGACGGCTGGCTCGCGGCACAGGAGGTTGGCCTGCCCGTGGTGGTGAAGCCGCAGGACGGCAACCAGGGCAAGGGCGTGACCGTGAACATCACCACCCGCGAGGCGTTGACCGCAGCCTTCGACGCCGCCGCGCGCTACGGCGAGGTGATGGTCGAAAAGTTCCTGCCGGGCTTCGACTTCCGGCTGCTGGTGGTCGGCGACAAGCTGGTGGCGGCCGCCCGCCGCGATCCGCCGCAGGTGATCGGCGACGGCAGCGCCACGGTGCGCCAGTTGGTCGAGGCGGTGAACCTCGACCCGCGCCGGGGCGAAGGCCATGCCACCTCGCTCACCAAGATCCGGCTCGACGACATCGCGATCGGCCGGCTCGAGGCCGAAGGCCTGACGCCCGACAGCGTGCCGGCGCGCGGTCAGCGCGTGGTGCTGCGCAACAACGCCAACCTCTCGACCGGCGGCAGCGCCACCGACGTGACCGACACTGTGCACCCCGAGATCGCGGCGCGCGCGGTCGACGCAGCGCAGATGGTCGGGCTGCACATCTGCGGCGTCGACATGGTCTGCGAGAACGTGCTGCGCCCGCTCGAGGAGCAGCACGGCGGCGTGGTCGAGGTGAACGCCGCGCCCGGCTTGCGCATGCACATTTCCCCTTCGTTCGGGCGTGGCCGCGCGGTCGGCGAGGCCGTGATGGACACGCTCTATGCCGACGGCGACACCGGGCGCATCCCGGTCGTGGCCGTGACCGGCACCAACGGCAAGACCACCACCGCGCGACTGATCAACCATTTGCTGATCTCGAGCGGCCTGCGCACCGGCATGACCAACACCGACGGCGTCTGGGTCGATGGCCGTCAGACCGACAGCGGCGACTGCAGCGGCCCCAAGAGCGCGCGCAACGTGCTGCTGCATCCGGACGTGGAAGCGGCGGTGTTCGAGGTGGCGCGCGGTGGCGTGCTGCGCGAAGGCCTGGGCTTCGACCGTTGCCAGGTGGCCGTGGTCACCAATGTGGGCAGCGGCGACCATCTCGGCCTGAACTACATCACGACGGTGGAAGATCTGGCCGTGCTCAAGCGCGTGATCGTGCGCAACGTGGCCAGCGATGGCCATGCGGTACTCAACGCTGCCGACCCGAACGTGGCGGCCATGGCCGCCAGTTGCCCCGGCAAGGTCGTGTTCTTCACGGCCGACCGCCAGCATCCGGTGATGGCCACGCACCGCGCGCAGGGCAAGCGCACGGTTTACGTCGACGGCGACACGCTGGTGGCCGCCGAAGGCTCGTGGCGCGAGCGCATCGCGCTGCGCGACGTGCCGATCACGCGCGGCGGCACGCTGCCGTTCCAGGTCGAGAACGTGATGGCGGCGGTGGCCGCGGCCTGGTCGGTCGGGCTGGACTGGGACACCATCCGCAGCGGCCTGGCCAGCTTCATGAACGACGCCGCCGGCGTGCCGGGCCGCTTCAACGTCATGGAATTCCGCGGCGCCACGGTCATCGCCGACTACGGCCACAACACCGACGCCATGAAGGCACTGGTGGCTGCCGTCGACACGATGCCCGCCAGGAAGCGGTCGGTGGTGATCAGCGGCGCCGGCGACCGGCGCGACTGCGACATCCGGGACCAGACCGCGATCCTCGGCGAAGCCTTCGACGACGTGATCCTGTACCAGGACGCGGCCCAGCGCGGTCGCGCCGACGGCGAAGTCATGGCGCTGCTGCGCCAGGGACTGCAGGGCGCGCGGCGCACGCAGTACATCGACGAGATCCGCGGCGAATTCCTCGCGATCGACGCGGCGCTCGAGCGCCTGCAACCGGGTGACCTGTCGCTGATCCTGGTCGACCAGGTCGAGGAAGCGCTGGCGCATCTGGCCAGGCGCATTGCGGCCGGCTGACGCGGTACTGTCCGACAACGATTGCCGAGCCCGCGACCGGCATCGAACCGCCTCGTCCCACAGCGTTCACCACCGCTCTGGACGACATTGGGTTTTTCGAAGAGGAATGCCCATGAAAACATCACGAACATTTGCCTTGGCCTCGCTGACCGCGTTGGCCTGCCTGTCCTTTTCCGCCGGTGCACAGACCACCGCACCCCCGGGGTCGGCGGCGCGCATGCAGGCAGAGCGGGCCACTTGCGACGGTGTCCAGCAGGACAAGGCCGCGTGCCTTCGCGAAGCCGGCGCAGCGCGCCAGGAAGCGGGCCGTGCCGGCCTGACCAGCGCCGGCAGTGGCGGCAATGCGGCGAACGCCATGGCGCGCTGCGACCTGCAACCGGCAGCCGACCGTGCCGACTGCGAAGCGCGCATGCGCGGCGCCACTGGCAGCACGACCACCACCAGCGGCAGCGTGATGGGTGGAGGGGTGATTCGTGAAACTGTGACGCCGCTGCCGGCCACCCCGGCGCCGGCGCGTTGATCATGCGCGGGCTCTCCTTTCCCCGCTGCGCCGTTGCCGTGCTTGTGCTGGGCGCTGGTACGCTGGCTTCTGCCGCACCGCCACGCGCGGGCACCGGCAGCGATTACCAGCGTGAAGTCGCGGTGTGCGACCACATTCAGCAGGATCGCGCTTCCTGCATCCGGGAAGCCGGTGCTGCACGCCAGGCCGCGGCGCGCGGGCAACTCACGGCCGCGCCGGACTACACGCAGAACGCCCTGGCGCGCTGTCAGCCGCAGCCGCCGAGCGAGCGGATGGCCTGCGAACAGCGGGTGCTCGGTACCGGCGAGACCGCGATCCAGGGCAGTGTGCTGGGCGGCGGCGTCATCCGCGAGACGGTCACCCCGATCCCGATGCGTTGACGTTTGGCCAATGCGGCCGGCGTGTCATCAAACCGTCACAAAACTGGTGCGTGCGGTGGCTATAGTCGCCGCTCCCCAGTCAATACAGGATGACCCCATGAACGCCATCAAGGCAGCGCGCCGCTTCATCGAGACGGATTCGTCCAACGAATCTGCCAAGATCCTGGCGCGACTCGTGCTGGCACTGGAGTCCGATCGCAGCTTCGAGCTGGTCACGCTCTACGACCTGGACTACAAGAGCTTCCAGCTCGCCATCGACATCCTCAAGGAATGGCGGCTCGACCGTTATTACGCGAGCAAGTCGAAGCTCTACGACATTTCTCTGCAGGTCGACGAACTCGAACCCTGAACCACCGTCTACGGCGCTGCCGCTATGTGCGGTGCCGCACGGTCGGGCGGGTTCGGCGTCGCTAAGCTGCGTGGGTGAAAACGTCATCGCGCAGGAACACAGTGAACGAGGAGCGGGACATCATCGTGGTGGGTACCGCGATGGGCGGCCTCTCGGCGATCTGCAAACTCCTGGGTGGACTGCCGCTGGACTTCAAGGCGACCGTTCTCGTTGCTTTCGACTCCTGTTCGCAGCCTGCCGATTCCGTGCTGCAAATTCTTCGCCACTATTCGCGGGCGGACGTGGAGTACGCGCGCGACGGCATGCTGGTCCCCCAGCGGCGCGTGATCCTGACCCCGCAGGGCCAATGCATGCGGCTCGGCAAACCGGGGGTGCTCCAGATCGAGTGCAGTTGGCGGCGGGAAAAACACCCGCGACCGAGTGACGGGTCGTCACGGTCGCTGAACCCCTTTCCAGGTTGAACCCGAAGTCCGTCAGCTGCCTCGCAGCGGTCACCCGCTCCCGCCTGGCAACCGTCCACACCGACGCCCCGGTGCCCGATGTCGCGAGGCTGCTGACCCATGACCGGAAGCACCTCGTGGTTGTGCATGCGCGAGACGCAATGCGCGCCCTGCTATCCGAAGAGCAGTGCGAAGGGTCCTTGCTGCGGGACTACGTGATGGCGCCGGATACCGATGATCGGACCGGTGTCGCGAATGGTCCCGGTCAGCCCGTTTGCTGCGAATACACCGCGGCGTCGGTGGCGTAGCAACTGCGGGCGGCCGCTTCGAGGCCGCTGCGGTCCAGCACCGTCATGTTGCCCCGCGCATAGCCGATAAGGCCGCTGTCTTGCAGTGCGCGTGCGGCGGCGGTCACGCCGACACGCCGCACGCCGAGCGTGTCGGAATGGGCACGGTCGTGGCTCACAAGCAGCCAGCGCGCGAGGCGCGGTGCGATCAGGTGGTAGCGCAGGCATGCAGCCGACGATGCCAGTTGCGACATCAGCACGTAGACATACCGACCCATGGCCTGCTGCAATCGAGCGCT
>SEGN01000348.1 GCA_004211245.1 Variovorax sp. | reverse complement strand
TTCGCGTCGGCAGGCGAGCGGACACGCGAAGCCTCCAGGCCATAGGGCAACTGCCCGGTGAGCATCTGGTAGGCGATGACGCCCAGCGAGAACAGGTCGGACCGCGCGCTGCCGCCCTGCCCCACGAAGTATTCGGGCGCCGTGTACTGCAGCGTGCCGGCGATCGCGAGCGCATCGCGCGCACCGGCGCTGTCGGCCAGGCCGGCCACGTGCGCCGACGCGAGGTCGATGATCTTCACCGTGCCGGTGCGGTCGATCATCACGTTTTCGGGACGAAGGTCCTGGTGCAGCATTTCCTTGCGATGAAGCGCCTCCAGCCCCAGGCTCAACTGCTCGACGATGCCGCGCACGCTGTCCAGGCTCGGCTTCGGGTGGTCGACCATCCATTGCGCCAGCGTCTGGCCCTCGACGTACGCCATCGCGACGTAGAGGTGCCCGCGCGGCCGGTCGATCGCGCTGGCCTTCAGCACGTGGGGGCTGTCCACGCGCCGTGCCACCCACTCCTCGAGCACGAAACGGTCGAGGTAGTCGGTGTCGTCGCGCATGTCGACGGACGGCAGCTTCAGCACCACCTGCTGGCCGGTGGCATCGTCGACGGCCAGGTGCACGTGACTGCGCGAACTCACCTGCAGCTCGCGCACGAGCGTGAAGCCCTCGAAGCGTGAGCGCGGCGCCAGCGGTGGCGAGATCGCCAGGTCCCGCCGTTGCGATTGAAGGTATGCGGCATCGGCTGGCGGCAGCTCGTCGATGCGCAGCAGCTGCACGGTGGCATCGTCGTCGCTGCCCCTGTCCCGCGCCGCCACCGCGAGCAGCCGCGCGGCCTCGTCGAAATCGTCGCCGCAGCGGGCCAGCGCGCCATGCACTGCCTCGGCATCGAGGTGGGCGTAGGCACCGTCGGTGGCCAGCAGGTAGACCTCGCCGACTTCGGCCGCCCAGTCGTGGTAATCGATCTCGACGTGCGAACCGGCACCCAACGCCCGCCCGAGATACGACTCGACAGACGACAAGTGCACGCGATGGTCTTCGGTGAGCTGTTCGAGCGCGTGCGGATGCAGCCGGTAGATGCGCGAGTCGCCCACGTGCAGCATGTGCACGTCGCGGCCCTTGAAGATCAGCGCGCTGAAGGTGCAGACGTAGCCGCTGTCCTTGTCGAAGCGCGCATCGCTGCGCATCGTCTGCGCATGCAGCCACGAGTTGGTGGCACTGAGCACGCGCTGGGCGGAGCGGCGCACCGACCAGGCGTCGGACGTGGCGTAGTAGTCGTCGAGGAAGCCGCGCACCGCCGCGGCGCTGGCCACCTGGCTCACGCGGCTGGAACCGATGCCGTCGGCCAGCGCGACGGCCACGCCCTTGGTGATCTGCAGCGAGCCCTCCGGCAGCATCGCACCGAAGAAGTCCTGGTTGACCGGGCCCGTGCCCGCCAGCGAATGCTGGCCGAGCGTCACGCGCAGTGTCTTGCCCAAGCGGCCGCTCAGCTCACGACGCGCTTGGCCGCTGTCTTGTAGTGCGTCGCGTAGAGGGTGAGGCCGACGAAGGTCAGGCCACCGACCAGATTGCCGATCACGGTCGGGATTTCGTTCCAGATCAGGTAATCCATGATGGTGAAGTTGCCGCCCAGCAGCAGGCCCGAGGGGAACAGGAACATGTTGACGATCGAGTGTTCGAAGCCCATGTAGAAGAAGATCATCACGGGCATCCACATGCCGATGGCCTTGCCCGACACGGTGGTCGACATCATGGCCGCGACCACGCCGGTCGACACCATCCAGTTGCACATCACGCCGCGCACGAAGAGCGTCAGCATGCCGGCGGCGCCATGGGCCGAGTAACCCACCGTGCGGCCTTCGCCGATGTGGCCGATGCGCTGGCCCACCGCATTGGGTGCCTCGGAAAAGCCGAACGTGAAGATGATCGCCATGAACACCGCCACGGTCAGCGCGCCGGCGAAGTTGCCGAAGAAGACCAGCGTCCAGTTGCGGAACACGCCTTTCCAGGTGGCGCCGGGGCGCTTGTCGAGCACGGCCAGCGGCGCCAGTGTGAACACGCCGGTCAGGAGGTCGAAACCCATCAGGTACAGCATGATGAAGCCGACCGGGAACAGCATCGCACCCACCAGCGCATTGCCGGTGTTGACGGTGATGGTGACGGCGAAGGCCGCCGCCAGCGCGAGGATGGCGCCCGCCATGTAGGAGCGGATTAGCGTGTCCCGCGTGGACATGAGGAGCTTGGATTCGCCGGCGTCGACCATCTTGGTCACGAACTCGGCAGGTGCTAGGTAGGCCATGGGATTCCTTGAAACTCTGAAAATTGAAGTGATGTGTTCAGGCCAGCGCGACGTGCACGCGCCCTTGGTCGACGCGAACCGCATGGGCGCGCACCGAGTGCTCCGGCGCTTCGAGGCATTCGCCGTTGCGCAGGTCGAAGTGGTTCTTGTAGAGCGGCGATGCGACGACGATGCGGTCGCCCAGGCTGCCGACCAGCCCGCGGGACAGCACGCTGGCGCCGGACTTGGGATCGACGTTGTCGATCGCGAAGAACTGCTGCACTGCGCCGACGTGGAAGATCGCGACATGCACCCCGTCGACCAGCGCGCAGACGCCGGTGTCGGGGAGGATGTCGGTGGCGGCGCACACGGCCGTCCATTGAAGGGTTTCGGTGATCATCGGTTTTCTGGCGCGTTCAAACGGTTGACTCTTCACGCTCTTCGGCACGCGCTGGCCGGATCTGGCCGCGCTCTTCGACGAACACGATGTGCTCGTCCTTCTTCTCGCTGTTGACGAAGGAGCGGAAGCGCTGGCGCGTGGCCGGGTCGTTCACCGCCGTCTTCCATTCGCACTGGTAGGTGTCGACCACGTGCTGCATCTGCGCTTCGAGCTCGGCGGCCAGGCCGAGCGTGTCCTCGATGAGCACGCCCTTGAGGTAGTCGAGCCCGCCCTCGAGGTTGTCGCGCCAGGTGCTGGTGCGCTGCAGCCGGTCGGCCGTGTGCACATAGAACATGAGGAAGCGGTCGACCAGTCTGATGAGTTCGCTCTTCGAGAGCTCGGTCGCGATGAGTTCCGCGTGACGCGGCTTCATGCCGCCGTTGCCACACACGTAGAGATTCCAGCCCTTTTCGGTGGCGATGATGCCGACGTCCTTGCCCTGCGCCTCGGCACATTCGCGCGTGCAGCCCGAAACGCCGAACTTGATCTTGTGCGGCGTGCGCAGGCCCTTGTAGCGGTTCTCCAGCTCGATCGCCAGACCCATGCTGTCGTCCACGCCGTAGCGGCACCAGGTCGAGCCGACGCAGCTCTTCACGGTGCGCAGC
>SEGN01000347.1 GCA_004211245.1 Variovorax sp. | reverse complement strand
CTGAACTGGGGCGTGAAGGTGCTGCGCTACGAGATCAAGGACCTGACGCCGCCGAAGGAGATCCTGCAGGCCATGCAACGGCAGATCACCGCCGAGCGCGAGAAGCGCGCGCTCATCGCGGCCTCGGAAGGCCGCCGCCAGGAGCAGATCAACATCGCCACCGGCGAGCGCGAAGCCTTCATCGCGCGCTCCGAGGGCGAAAAGCAGGCGCAGATCAACAACGCCCAGGGCGAGGCCGCTGCCATCACGGCCGTGGCCGACGCGACGGCCGGCGCCATCTCGCGCGTGGCCGCGGCCATCCGCGAGCCGGGCGGCGAGCAGGCGGTGCAACTCAAGGTGGCCGAGCGCGCGGTCGATGCCTACGGCAAGGTCGCGGCAGATGCCACGACCACATTGATCGTGCCCAGCAACATGACCGAGACCGCGGCGCTCATCGCTTCGGCCATGCGCATGGTGCAGGCCGGAAAAACCGGCCCCGCAGCCGGTTAGAATCGCGGGCTTCGGAGCGGTGGATGAGTGGTTTAAGTCGCACGCCTGGAAAGCGTGTGAGGGTTCATAGCCCTCCGCGGGTTCGAATCCCGCCTGCTCCGCCACAAAATACACCATGCAAACGGGCCCTTCGGGGCCCGTTCTGCTTTGTGGCAAATCCGCATATGAACCCGATTAGCCACTTTGTTCACGCTTTTGCCTTACAGCGGATCTCCTAGAGTGCTGACACGTGCCGAGGAAGCGGCACGCATCACAAAGAGGAGTTCCCGATGCCCCGCCTGATCATCATGTCCAAACGCGGCGCCACCCGGCAAGTCATGCTGAGTGCCGCGCGCACCACGCTCGGCCGCGACGCTGGCAATACGGTGGTCATCGAATCGGAGCGGGCGAGTCGTCGCCATGCGGTGGTGATCAGGGACGGCGCTCAGGTCTGGGTGCGCGATCTCGACAGCAGCAACGGCACTTTCGTCAACGAAGAGCGTGTGACCTGCTGCCGTCTCGAGCATGGCGACGTGGTGGAAGTCGGCGACTTCAGGCTGCGCTTTCTCGATCGGGTCGCTACGCCCGACAGGGCCACCATGACCCTCGATCTCGTTTCCGCCTATGGCGGCCTTGCGCCGCAACGCAGCCATCCGCGACACATCCTGGGTGCGCCCGCGCGCTGACATTGCCGCGGACAAAAAGAGGCCTGCAACGAGGCAGGCCTTAAGGATCTTTGGTTAGGAGACCCATGGCGCCGTTCTTGATGTCGCCCTTTTCGTCGAATGCGATCGGACCGGTCAGGCCCTTGTATTCGATCTTGCCGATTTCCGGCAGGTACTTGGCGGGGTCCGAAGAACCGGCCTTTTCCATGGCGGCGGCCATCACGCTCACGGCGTCGTAGACGTACGGTGCGTAGATCTGCACTTCGACGCCGTTCTTTTCCTTGAACTTGGCTTTCCAGGCGTCCAGCGGACCCTTGAAGTCGCCGTCCACACCACCGGCTTCGGCGCACACCACCATCTCTTCGCCCACGGCATCGCCCGCCAGCTTGGCCAGTTCGCCGGTGCACATGCCGTCGCCGCCCATGAACTTGACGGTCATGCCAAGTTGCTTGACCTGCTTGAGCATCGGGCCGGCCACGGCGTCCATGCCGCCGAAGAACAGAACGTCGGGCTTCGCACCCTTGAGCTTGGTCAGGATGGCGTTGAAGTCGGTCGCCTTGTCGGTGGTGAACTCGTGGCCCACGATGGTCGCACCGGCCGCCTTGGCAGCCTTCTCGAACTCTTCGGCAACGCCTTGGCCATAGGCCGTGCGGTCGTCGATCACGGCGATGTTCTTGCCCTTGAGCGTTTCGACCGCGTACTTGCCCAGCGTGCCGCCGAGCTGGGTGTCGTCGGCCACCACGCGGAACGTGGTCTTGAAGCCCTGACGGGTGTACTTCGGGTTGGTGGCCGAAGGCGAGATCTGGGGAATGCCAGCGTCGCTGTACAGCTTCGAGGCAGGAATGGTCGTTCCGGAATTCAGGTGACCGACCACGCCGTTGACCTTGCTGTCGACCAGCTTCTGGGCGACCGAGGTGCCTTGCTTCGGATCACCCGCATCGTCTTCAGCCAGCAGTTCGAACTTCGCAACCTTGTCGCCGATCTTGATGCCCTTGGCATTCAGGTCTTCGATGGCCATCTTGGCGCCGAGTTCGTTGTCCTTGCCCAGGTGGGCGATGGCGCCGCTGGTGGGGCCAACGTGCCCGATCTTCACGACCAGTGCGTCGGCGGGAGGTGCGGCAGGTGCAGGTGCAGCAGCGGTCGGCGCCGGCGCAGCAGCGGGTGCAGCAGCTTCTTCTTTCTTGCCGCAAGCCACCAGCGTGAGAGCAGCCAAAGCGACCGCAGTCCATTTCAATTGCATGGGAAACCTCCAGAACATGGATGAATTAGATAAACAAAAACCGGTCGGTTGATCCGGGCCCGACAGCAGAGCAAATTCCGCGCCGTGCCTCGCATCGCGGCGCCCTCGCGCTTCGACCCGGCGCGGAGTTTAGCTGAAGGATCGGGGTGCCAATCCTGTCGCAGACCCTGTGTTTTCGCCCAATTCCTGCGCCAGCGATTCAATGACGAGCGTGCGCAAAACGGTTTCGATTTCCTCGCGCAGCCGCGGCAGCATGCCGTCGAGTTGCTGCTGAACGGCGGCCGAAACCGTGTCGGTCAGGCGCGCTTCGAGCGCCAGGTCCACGCGTTGCAGCACGCGGTGCACCAGTCCCTCTTCGAAGCGGAACGCTTCGTCGTCGGACAGGGCGAGTGTGGGGGTCAGGGCGGCCTGCTCTTCTTCCGCACTGTGGAAGGCGGCGTGCGGCGAGGGCACCGGCGCCGGGTCGTCCGCGGCGAGCGGCGCTTCGGCCACCGGTTCGGCTTCGGGCGCGGGAAGCTCCACGACGGCGGTCAGCGTGGGCACGAACCGCGGCGGCGTGCGCAGGTTGCTGGCCATCAGGCAGCGCTCCCGGCCAGGTCGTGCCGCTTGAGCACGTAGCCGCGCTCGGCGTAATGGCGCCAGCGCGCACGGCCGGCCATGCGGTCCGCTTCGTCGGCGGTGACCACCTCGATCAGCCGCTCGAAACGCTCGAAACCCGCAGGCACGCCCTCCCCCAGGTTGACCAGCACCTGACGGTGGGGCAAGCCGGTCGCGTCGGCGCCGGCCAGAACCACCGGCGATCGGGACACGGTCTGCGGCTCACCGTCGCTGCGGCAGTGGGCGATGAAGTCGGTGGCGGAAAACTGCCAGAGTGCAGCGTCGACCGCGTCCAGCATCCCGGCATCGGCCACGACCACCACGCGCGCGCCGTTGACCACCACGGCCTTGCGCAACAAACGGCAGGTATGGCTCAGCTTGTCCGCGGCGTTGAAGTGAAAGTCGATTTCGGTCACGGCAGTCGCGGTGGATCAGATCACTTCGCCTTGCGCTTGACGGGCGTTGCCGCGGGTAGGGCTGCCGCGCCCGCGGCCCGGGTCATCAGATACGACAGCAGCAGGCCGACGGGCCGGCCGGTCGAACCCTTTGCCGCGCCGCTTTTCCAGGCAGTGCCCGCGATGTCGAGGTGCGCCCAGGGAAAGTCTTCGACGAAGCGCTGCAGAAACTTGGCTGCCGTGATCGCGCCGCCCGCCCGGCCGCCGATGTTGGCGACATCGGCGAACTGTGTCTTCAGGCCATCGGCATACTCGTCGTCGAGCGGCATGCGCCAGCAGCGGTCCTGCGACTGCTCGCCGGCCGCTTCCAGCGCTGCGGCCAGGGCATCGTCGCTCGAAAACAGGCCGCTGCGCACGCCGCCCAGGGCCACCACGCAGGCGCCGGTGAGCGTCGCGATGTCGATCACGGCAGCCGGCGCGAATCGCTTGGCATAGGTCAGCGCGTCGCACAGGATCAGGCGGCCCTCGGCGTCGGTGTTGAGCACCTCGATGGTCTGGCCGCTCATGCTCGTGACCACGTCGCCGGGCTTCAGCGCGGCGCCGTCGTTCATGTTCTCGCAGGACGGGATGAGCCCGACCACGTTGATGGCGGGTCGGCATTCGGCCAGCGCGCGGAACACGCCGAGCACGCTCGCCGCACCGCACATGTCGAATTTCATCTCGTCCATCTCGGCAGCGGGTTTGAGCGATACGCCGCCGGTGTCGAAGGTGATGCCCTTGCCCACCAGCACCACCGGAGCGTCGCCTCGGCCCGCGCCCTGGTAACGCAAGACGATGAAGCGCAGCGGCTCGCGCGAGCCCTGGGCGACCGCCGCGAAGGAACCCATGCCGAGCTTGGCCACTTCCTTCGGGCCGAGCACCTCGCATTTGATCCGTGGAAACTCGGCCAGCGCGCGGGCAGCCCGCATCCAGGGGCTTCGCATCGACCACGCCAACGGTGAGCTGGCGCACGGTGCGGGCGTCTGCCTTCGGCTTGGTGGTGGTGTAGACGTAGGTGGCGTCCGCCGCCGCCAGCACGGCCGCGCGCAGGGCCGCAGCGTCGACGGGCTGGGCGAACACGACGGTGAGCCGCTTCGGATTGCTGCCCTTGACTGCCTGCACGCCGGCACCGACGGCGCTGCGCACCGAGGCGGCTGCGCCATTGCCTGCGGAGACCAGCACCACCCGCGGCGCTGTCACGTCCGCGGGGCGATACAACTGCACCAGCTTGCCGGCCTTGGCGGGCAGATCGCCCGATTTCGTGGCCTGCGCCAGCAGTGCGGCCAGCGGACCGGCCGCCTCGGGGGCGGCTTCGGCCGATACAACGATCAGCGCATCGGTCTTTTCGGTTGCCGCCTGGGCAAGGGTGAGGGTCTTGAGTTGAAAGTCCATAATCCTTCTTTTCCTCGACGATGTTATTCCATTCCTCTCTTCGCAAGGAGCTGTCACGCAGCTTCGGAGCCACGCTGGTGGTTCTGGTCACGATCGTGATGACGATGATGCTGATCCGCACCCTCGGCCTTGCGT
>SEGN01000346.1 GCA_004211245.1 Variovorax sp. | reverse complement strand
CGAACCAGGCCGAGGATGAAGGCGCCGCTCGCGCCGACGCCGCCGGCTTCGGTCGGCGTGAAGAAGCCGCCGTAGAGCCCCCCGATCACGAACACGAACAGCACCAGCGGCGCCCAGACGGCCTTGAGGTCGACCAGACGCTCCGACCAGGGCTTGTACTCGCCGCCGGGCAGCCAATCGGGCCGCGCCCGAACGATGATCGCGATGGTCAGAACGTACATCGCCATCGCCAGGATGCCGGGCACGATGCCGGCCATGAACAGCTTGCCGATGTCCTGCTGCGTGAGGATGGCGTAGACCGCGAGCACGGTGGAAGGCGGCAGGATGGCGCCGAGCGTACCGCCGGCCGCGATCACGCCCGTGGAGAACGACTGCGGGTAGTTGAAGCGCCGCATCTCCGGATACGCCACCGCGGAGAAGGTGGCCGCCGTGGCCACCGACGAGCCGCAGATCGCGGCGAAGCCGCCGCAGGCCAGCACGGTCGCGACGCCCAGGCCGCCGCGAAGATGGCCGATCATCGAGTTGGCCGCCCTGAAGAGCTCGCGGCTCACGCCCGACACGGATACCAGCGCGCCCATGAGCATGAACATCGGGATCACGCCGAAGGTGTAGTCGGTGACGGTGCGCATCGAGGTCTGGCCGACCAGCTTGAGCGCCGGGCCGGGCCCGACGATCCAGCTGTAGCCGACCACGCCGACCAGCCCCATGGCCATGCCGACCGGCACGCGCAGCAGCATCAATGCAAACAGAACCACGAATCCGAGAACTGCAATCGCGTCGGTGCTCATTCGTCGGCTTTCTGTTCAGGCTTCGCTTCTTCGAGCAGTTCCGGCTGGAAGATCAAGCGATAAGTGCGTATGGCGATCAGCACCACCGCGCACACGTCCCCGAACCAGGCGATCGCGTAGAACGGCCAGGTCGGGATGTTGAGGTCGTAGGTCTGCACGTTGTCGGCGTAGGTGCCGCGCACCTTGTCGAACAGCATCGCGGTCTGCACGGCCACCACGAACAGCAGCACCAGCGTCGCGAACACGTCGATCACGCGCTTCATGCGCGGGCCGGCGGCGGTCCACACCAGGTCGACCGTGATGTGGCTGCCGCGGTAGCTGGTGGCCGCGATGCCCCAGAAGATCAGGATGCCGAGGAACATGCGCCCGAAGTCGTACGCGTCTGGAATCGAGGTGTTGAAGAACTTGCGCAGCACGACGGCGACGAAGATGTTCAGCGCGACCAAGCCCACGAAGATGGCGGCCAGCCACTCGATGGTGTTGATCATCCTGTCCATCACGCTCGTGGAGCGCGCGGGCTTCACGCCGCCGGTGGTGGACATCGGCCGGACCTCAGAGCGCCGACTTGTACTTCGCGAGGCTGGCCTTGAGGCCGTCCATCAC
The DNA here is from genome assembly GCA_004211245.1 of Variovorax sp. GTDB lineage: Bacteria > Pseudomonadota > Gammaproteobacteria > Burkholderiales > Burkholderiaceae_C > Variovorax. The sequence continues at coordinate 1,955 of SEGN01000346.1, read as the reverse complement.
CGCTTTCGGATCCTGCCCGACCTTCTTGACGCCTTCGGCCCATTGCGCCTCGCCGGGCGCCACGGCCTTGCGCCATGCGTCGAGTTGTTCGGGCGTGAGCTTGTAGACCTCGTGGCCTGGCAGTGCGGCGATCTTGGCGCGGCCCGCAAATTCGAAATCGGCCCAGGGCGTGGCCACCTTCTGCGCCCACTCGCTGGTGCAGTGGTCGTCGATCACCTTCTTCTGCGCGGCCGACATGCTGTCGTACTTGCTCTGGTTCATGGCCCAGACGAAGTTGGTCACGTAGAGCGGCACGTCCATGTGGTAGTTGACCACCTTGTCGATGCCGAACAGGCTGATCGAGCCCCACGGAAAGGTGATGGCGTCGGCCACGCCGCGCTCCAGCATGTCGCGCGACTCGGGCGCCGAGGCCTGCACGTTGGTGCCGCCAAGCGACGTGACCATCTGGCCGATGGTGCTGGTCGCCGGGCGGATCTTCATGCCCTTGAGGTCGGTCGGCAGCACGATCTTCTTGCGGGCGTGGAAGGTGCCGGGGTCGTGCACGAACGCGAAGCAGTACTTCACGTCCTTCATTTCCTTCGCGGCGTAGGGCCGGTACCAGGCGTCGATGGCGGCCGAGCCTTCCTTGCCGTTGGAAAACAGGAAGGGCAGCGACGAGCCGGCCATGATCGGGAAGCGGCCCGGCTGGTAGCCGGGGTTGACGTAGGCGAAGTCGGCGATGCCGTCACGTGCCATGTCGTAGTGGTCGAACGCCTTGCCCAGCTGTTCCGACGGGAACAGCGTGGCGGTGATGGTGCCGTTGGAGGCCTTCTTGATGTCGTCGGCCCACGCCTGCAGCGACGGGTTAAGCGGATGCTGCGCGGGCACCCAGCTCGACATCTTGAGGTTGACCGGCTTGTCCTGCGCCTGGGCGCCTGCGGTCGTGCAAAGGGCAAGGACGGCGGCCGCAGCCAGCGTGGTGAAACGGGTTGAAGTCATCGATGTCTCCTGCTTGCCGCTCTGATGGCGGCGCTATTAATGAACATGTTAAGTTTTATCGCTTTCGGGCCCGGCGTATATCAGCGTTTACCTTGGGTCGGGATTGCGCTTCATCCAGCGGATCGGCTGGGCCACGACCGGCCGAGCCGGCGCGCCGGCGCCCCGCAGCACGGTGTCGAGCGCGATGCCGGCGTCGTCGGCCAGGGCGGCGGTGCGGGCTGCGGCGATCGCGTCGGCATCGTTCAGGTTGTCGATCACGTGCAGCAGGTTGGCCTTGCCGCGTTCGTTGGTGCTGCCGTAACCCTTGATGAGTCGGCCGCACAACGCGATTTCGTGGCCCAGGCGCCAGTCGGCACGGGTGCCCTCAACCACGGCGGCCAGCCAGCGCTCGATCAGTGCCTGTTCTTCGGCAAAGCGGCTGCCGCGCTCGCGCAGCCATCGCAGGGACGCGAGCACGCGCAGCGCGGCCATGCCGACCACCGAATGGCTGCCGACCTTGAGCGGCAGCGCCCAGGGTGCGCGCCCGCGTGCCTGGCGGGCCCGGTCCCAGGCGGTCACGCGCCGGGCGAGCCCGTGCGGCAGCAGCGCTGCAATTTCGGGCGCGCCGGGCTTGAAGTGGTCGAAGACCTTCACGATGTCGTCCGTGCCGGCCTTCACCTCGGTGTGCACGCGCAACGTGCGGCTGGCGCGGCTTTTCAGTTCAGCCACGCGCACGATGTCGTCGAACGCCATCCACAGCGCCAGCCAGCGCGCCATCTCGCGCGTCACGGCGAAGCCATTGGCGCCGGCCGGGTCGGCGCTGCGCTCGGCGGCCAGCACCTGCTTGAGGCGCGCCACGTACAGCATCGCATAGCCGGCGCCCTGGTAGTCGACCAGTCGTGCATGGCCGAGCGCCAGCATGGCATGCACGGGTGGCGGAAACGCCTGCGCCACCTCGGTCGGCAACGGCTGCGGTGCGGGCGCGTGCGGCTCGGGGT
>SEGN01000345.1 GCA_004211245.1 Variovorax sp. | reverse complement strand
AGGTCGTTCGGATCGCAGATCGAGGCGACCCGCCCCGACAGCGTGCCCATGCCCTGCGACCGGGGACCGGCGATCCCCTCCCCCGACGTCGTCGGCCCCACCGTCGCGGCGCCCTTCGTGCCGGCACCGGGATCGGCGATCAGCGCCACACCGAGGACCTGGTCCGCATCGACCGGACCCTGATCGTTTCCGATCGCCGACGCGAGATCGCCTGCAGCGTCTGCGCCCTGGGAGTATCCGGTGATCGTGATCTTCGCGCCCCGGCATGTGTCGGCGTAGGACTTCAACACGGTGGTGGCCTTGTGGACCGCGTCGAGTTTGCTGTCGGCGTAGGTGTGGCCGTTGTCGAACGCGGACGCCATGTACGGCAGCGTGTATGTCTGCGCGCGGGCACCGTTCTGTGCCTCGATTGCCTCCGCGATCGGGGCCAGCATGCCCACCGGCCGGTTCGGGTCGGCGTTCTCGTTGGTCTCCCACGTGCCGGGGATGAACAGGTTGAACGTCGCCGCGCAGCCCACCGGGGCGGCGTTGGTGATCGCGGGTGCGGTAAGAGCGACGCCGACGACGACGGTCGCAGTGGCGATCAGTGCGACCGTGCGACGGGCTCTCGAACCTCTGGCGGGCATTGGCACCTCGATTACCGGAAGGGACACTGATGCCTACCTTCACCCATTTCGGTGTTTCCCCTCAACGGGGTGTCGGGGTGCCCCCGCCCCTTTTTCGGGCGCTGACCGGCGGGAATTGGCCGGAGTCGGGTGTCTTCACATGCGATGCGACAAGGGCCACCCGACCCGTGCCGCGGCGGGCTGGTGGGGGGTCCCCAGGCGTTTTAGATCCAGTCGATGTGGACGGATTCGATGTGGTCGAAGTGGAATCCGAACTGGTCGCTGTACTTGTCGAAACCCTTGTTCTCCGGGTAGTCGAGGGTGGCGTGCCGCTCGAGCAACGCCACGACCCGGGCGTGATCGTCATTCGCCAGTGCGGCGGCCAGTTCGCGGGACTCTTCACTGGTGAACGGGGTATCCGAGTTCGCGAAATCCAGTGTCCGGACCCGGTAGTCGTATCCCTCGTCGGCGCCGTTGCGGACCATGACACCACCCTTGACGCGGATGACGGCCTTCTTCGGTGTTCCGTCCGGCCGCAACACGCCGGCCCGTTTCATGATGTCCTCGGCCTTGACGTTCTTGAGTTTCTTGCTCGCGTCCGCACGCAACTCGTTCGTCTCCCCCGATCGGTACCGGGAGACGGCGGAGCGGGACCGGCCGATCTTCGCGGCCACGGCGTCGACTCCGCCGAGGCGTTCGATCGCGGCACGGCGTTGGGCTCGCTCGAGAACGTCGGCGTGTGGGATGCGGCCTTGTTGCGCCCACCGGCGCAGTGTGCGCGCGGATGGGGGTGTGCGGCCGGCATCGATCGCGGCCTGCCGCAGGCCCTCGTTGCCGAGTTCCTTCCGCAGCTGTTTCACCGAGACCTTGCTGGTCAGCCCCGCCAGTCCCCCACTTTTGACCTGCTTCGACTTCTCCACACCGCTGGTCGCGGCGCTGGCGACGGAGACCTTGAGGCCGTCGAGACCGACCGCCTCCTGCGCGGGCTTCTTGGTGCGCGGCTTCGGAAGATGCAGGGCCATCAGACATCTCCCTCAGAGAACTCGTCGTCGGCGAAGGCCGCCTTGATCGCCAGATTGACATCGTGCACGTCCTCCGCCGAGGCGAGGTCAGACAGGAGCGTGTCGGTGAGGAGAGTGTCCTTCTCCACCGACATCTTCCCCAGCGCCTCGCTCGGGTCGGCGATGTCCTCCCCGTCGGCGAGCAGGTATACCCAGGAGTCGGTGACGGTGCGGACCGGCCAGCGGCCGTGCTCGCGGGCGATCCGCATCGCCACGCGGCGGCCGCGCCACCGGCAGTGCGCGATGATCGACGCCCGCCACAAAGGTTGGTGGTGATGTTGCATCTGCTTCGCAGTCCACATGTCCGGGTTGACCATCCGCCCGATATAGCCCTTGTAGCAGGTGCCGACGAACCGTTTCGTCGCCGCGTCGTCGGTGTCCACCGCGGCTTTCCGGGCCTCGCGCAGGATCTTCGCCCACTTGTCCAGCGCCCGGCCCTGCTGCGGGTACACCCAGGCCTCGGTGATGTCGAGGTCGTCGAGGTCCGCGCCGATCCCTCCGTCTGCCACCGGTGAGCACAGCCCGTCGAGGCTGACCGTGCTCACCCAGGTCTGCACCGGTTGGTCCGCGAGCATATGGGGGTGCGGCAACGGGAGCTTCCCCGGAAGCGACAGTGCCTGTCCGGGCGGCAGGGTGATTCGCCACAGCCCGAACGGGGCACCCTTCTCCCCCACCGCCGCAGCGGCAGCAGTGTCACCAGTCAGGTGTGTGGGTTGCCCGTAGCCGAATTCGAGCATGCCGGCGGAGGCGAGGTAGGCGGCGCGTTGGTCGATCGAGACCAACCGGTGGACGTTGTCGAGATCCTGGGCGTCGGGGACGCGGGTCCAGCCGACGGCGGGTTCGAGGTCTCCCCGCGGCGGGCCGTCCAGCGGTGGGACCGACCCGGGTGTGGTGACGACGATGCCTTTGCCGCTGCGGGTGCGTTCCCGCTTGATTTTGTCGACGAGGGCGGCGCCGGTGCGCGCGGGCGTTGGTCCCGGGAGCACCCCGAGGTGCTGGGCGCACCAGGCCAACCGGCGGCCGAGTTCACGTGCCGCGGGGAGGTCGTCGTCCGGGAGATACGTTCCGGCCGTGGGTGAGCCGAGGATGCCCATGTCGCCGACGCGGTTGTGCCACCCGAAGTCCTTGTTCCAGTACGTCCACACGTATGGCTCGATCACCACGTCGACCATCGAGGTGAAGTTCCCGATCGAGCGGGACAGGTGCACAACGTGCCCGGGGTCACCGCGCAACTCCCAGCCCGCGTTCAGCATCGGTGTCAGGGTGGCGTGCAGGACGGCGGTCAGTTCCTGGGCGGCGCGGTTGCGGAGGGCTTCCATGTCGTCGACGTCGTCTTCGCTGCCCGGGTCGATGATCCACCCGAGCAGCTCACACGCGGCCTGTCCGACGATCCAGATCTGCGCGGGGGCTCCCAATGGTGTCAGGGCGGCCCAGCGGATCAGTTTGTCCAGCTTCTCGACCGAATCGACCGGACCGGTCAACTCCCGCCCGGAGGGTGTGTAGGTTCCGTCGGCGGTCACGATCAACGCATGGCCATCGGCTTCTTCTCCTGCGGGCAGCGTCTCCCACACCGGCTTATCGGCCGCGTCGTTGCCAGCCTCTTCGTTGTCAGCCTCTTCGCTGCCAGCCGTGTCGCTTTCAGCCGCGTCGTCGTGCACTTCGTCGCCGTCGACCGCAGCGT
>SEGN01000344.1 GCA_004211245.1 Variovorax sp. | reverse complement strand
AGGAAGTCCTTGACCGAGAACGGCGAGGCAGCAACAGCTGAAGACATTCTTGTTTTCTCCGCTTATTTCCAGATGTTCCAGGGCGTCTGCATCCAGCCCCCGACCACCAGCAGCCACACGAGGGTGACCGGAATGAAGATCTTCCAGCCCAGACGCATGATCTGGTCGTAACGGAAGCGCGGGAAGGTGCCCCGGATCCAGATGAACAGCGAGAGCACGAAGAACGTCTTGAGCCCCAGCCAGATCCAGCCCGGAATGAAATCGAGGAACCCGACCGGCGACAGCCAGCCACCGAGGAACATCAGCGCTGCCAGGATCGACACCAGCCACATGCTGGCGTACTCGGCCAGGAAGAAGATCGCGAAGCCCATGCCCGAGTACTCGACCATGTGCCCGGCCACGATCTCGGCCTCGCCCTCGACCACGTCGAACGGGTGGCGGTTGGTTTCCGCCACCCCGGAAATCACGTAGACGACGAAGATCGGCAGCAGCGGCAGCCAGTTCCACGACAGGAAGCCGAGGCCCATGTCCGCGAAGGTGCCCTTGCCCTGCACGGCCACCACATCGCCGAGATGGAGGCTGCCCGACACCATGATCACCACGACCAGACAGAAGCCCATCGCGATTTCGTAGCTCACCATCTGGGCCGACGCGCGCAGTGCACCGAGGAAGGCGTACTTCGAGTTCGATGCCCAGCCCGCGATGATCACGCCATACACCTCGATCGAGGTGATCGCCATGATCAGCAACAGCCCGGCGTTGACGTTGGCCAGTACGGCCTCCGGCCCGAAGGGAATCGCGACCCAGGCGGCCAGCGCCGGCATGATGGCCATGATGGGACCGAGCCGGAACAGACCCGGGCTCGCCGCCGACGGACTGATGATTTCCTTGGTCAGCAGCTTGACCGCATCCGCGATCGGCTGAAGCAGGCCGAAAGGACCGACGCGGTTGGGGCCGTGGCGCACCTGGATCCAGCCGAGGAACTTGCGCTCCCACAGCGTCGCATAAGCCACGGCGCCCATCAGCGGCGCGAGCACGCAGATGATCTTGATCAGCGTCCAGACGACCGGCCAGCCGCCGACCACCCACCAATGGGCCGAACTGAGGCCGCGGCCGAATCCGTAGATCGCGTCGATCATGCGGGCACTCCGTCCAGGGTCGGCAACGTACCGCGAACCGCGGCGTCGCCGCCACGGGCATCTGCCGTCAGTTGCAGCGAGGTCGCGCGGCGCACGATGCCGTCGAGCTGGTAGATCGGCGCGACGACCGGCAACACCGGCGCGCTGCTTGCGGCGACCGACAGGTCGACGCCGGCGGGCGCCGCGTTGCCGAGTCGATCGGCGTGGATGTGCGTGGCACCGACCTCGAGGCCGGCACGCAGCGGCGCGAGCACGTCTTGCGAGGATTCGAAATCGAAGCCCTGCAACCCGAGCATGTTGGCGAGCACGCGCAGCACCTTCCAGGCCGGCCGCGCACCGCCGAGCGGCTTCACCACGGCATGGAAGCCCTGGATGCGGCCTTCGGCGTTCACGAAGGTACCGGGCGTTTCGGTGAACGGTGCGATCGGCAGCAGCACGTCGCTGAACGCCAGATTGGCCTTGAACGGGCTCAGCGTCACGACCATCTGCGCATGCGTGAGGCCGGCCGGCACATCGGCGCCGATGGCCGAGTCGAACTCGGGTTCGTTGTTGAGCAACAGCACGGCCTTCAGGGCGCCGGTCAGCATCTGGGCTGCGTTCAGGCCACCCTGCCCCGGCAGCGCGCCGGCCCATTGGGCGCCGACGGTGTTGGCCGCTTCGGTGAGGTAACCGACGCTGGCGCCGGTCTCGGCGCCGATCCACTGGGCGAGTGCCAGCAGCCGCGACGCGTCCGGGTGGTGTGCGGCAGCATTGCCCAGCAGGATCGCCTTGCGTTCGCCACCGAGCAGCGACCTGGCCAGCGCCTTGGCGGCATCGTTCGCTTCGCCTGCCGACGGTGCGGCAACACCCTTCTCTGCCCCGATCGCCGTCGCCAGATCGGCCAGCGCGCCGGCCCAGTCACCGGCCGGCAGCGTTTGCACGCCGGCGAGCGACATGGCCCAGGCGTTGCCGGTTGCGAGTTCCGCCTTCGAATTGATCGCATGAACGGCCGCGCCCTTGCGCACCGCCTGGCGGATGCGCTGTGCGAACAGCGGATGGTCCTTGCGCAGGTTCGAGCCGACCACCAGCACGCGCTGCAGCTGGCTGAGCGATGCGATGGAAGTGCCGAGCCAGCGGATGCCATCGGCCGCCGCGAAGTCGGCATTGCGCAGCCGGTAGTCGACGTTCTCGCTGCCGAGCCCGCGCATCAGCGCACCGGCCAGCGCGAGTTCCTCGACCGTGCTGTGCGGGCTCACGAGCGCGCCGATGGCAGCAGCGCCATGGTCGGTCCTGATCTGGCGCAAACCGTTCGCCACATATTCGAGCGCGGTCTGCCAATCGACCGCCTGCCACTGGCCACCCTGCTTCAGCATGGGCTGCGTCAGCCGCTCGTCGCTGTTGAGCGCTTCGTACGAAAAACGGTCGCGGTCCGCGATCCAGCACTCGTTGACGTCTTCGTTCTCGAGCGGAACGACGCGCATGACCCTGTTGTTCTTGACCTGGACGATCAGGTTGGCGCCGGTGGAGTCGTGCGGGCTCACCGACTTGCGGCGCGACAGTTCCCAGGTGCGGGCGCTGTAGCGAAACGGTTTGCTCGTGAGCGCGCCGACCGGGCAGATGTCGATCATGTTGCCCGAGAGCTCGGAGTCGACCGTTTCGCCGAGCACCGTGGTGATCTCGGAATGCTCGCCGCGATGGATCATGCCCAGCTCCATCACGCCGGCCACTTCCTGGCCAAAGCGGACGCAGCGCGTGCAGTGGATGCAGCGGCTCATCTCTTCCATGCTGATGAGCGGGCCGACGTCCTTGTGGAACACGACGCGTTTTTCTTCCTGGTAACGCGACGACGATCCGCCGTAGCCCACCGCCAGATCCTGCAGCTGGCATTCGCCGCCCTGATCGCAGATCGGGCAGTCGAGCGGGCAACCATATGTGTTTCCCGTCCCTCAGGCCTGCGCGGCCGCTTTGGGGACGTAGCCCGGAATCAGCGCCTCGAACTCGTGGCGGAAGTGCTTGATCATCGCGCGCACGGGCATCGCCGCGGCGTCGCCCAGCGCGCAGATCGTGCGGCCCTGGATGTTGTCGGCCACCGAGTTGAGCAAGTCCATGTCGGACGCCCGGCCCTGGCCGTTGTGGATGCGGTCGACCACGCGCCAGAGCCAGCCCGTGCCTTCCCGGCACGGCGTGCACTGGCCGCAGGACTCGTGCATGTAGAAGTACGACAGGCGCTTGAGCGACTCGACCATCGAACGGCTGTCGTCCATCACGATCACCGCGCCGGACCCCAGCATCGAGCCGGCCTTGGCGATGGAGTCGTAGTCCATCGTGCACGCCATCATGATCTCGGCCGGCAGCACAGGTGAAGAAGAGCCCCCCGGGATCACGGCCTTGAGCTGGCGGCCCTTGCGCACGCCACCGGCCAGCTCGAGCAGCTTCGAGAACGGCGTGCCCATCGGAACTTCGTAGTTGCCCGGCAGTTCGACGTCGCCGCTGACCGAATAGATCTTGGTGCCGCCGTTGTTGGGCTTGCCGCACTCGAGGTAGGCCGGGCCACCATTGAGAATGATCCACGGCACCGCCGCGAAGGTTTCGGTGTTGTTGATCGTGGTCGGCTTGCCGTAGAGGCCGAAGCTCGCCGGGAACGGGGGCTTGAAGCGCGGCTGGCCTTTTTTGCCTTCGAGCGATTCGAGCAGCGCCGTTTCTTCGCCGCAGATGTAGGCCCCGAACCCGTGGGCCGCGTGCAACTGGAAGTTGTAGGCGCTGCCCATGATCTTGTCGCCGAGATAGCCCGCCGCGCGTGCTTCTTCGAGCGCTTCCTCGAATCGCTCGTAGGTCGCGAAGATCTCGCCGTGGATGTAGTTGTAGCCCACGCTGATGCCCATCGCATAGGCGGCGATGGCCATGCCCTCGATCACGATGTGCGGGTTGAATTGCAGGATGTCACGGTCCTTGCAGGTGCCCGGCTCGCCTTCGTCCGAGTTGCAGACCAGGTACTTCTGGCCCGG
>SEGN01000047.1 GCA_004211245.1 Variovorax sp. | reverse complement strand
GCATCCTGGCCGGGCGCGTCCGGCCCGGCGGCGGCCGCGTCGATGGCGGCGGGCGCCGCAGCCAGTGCGGCCAGGCGCTCCCGGTGCAGCGTGATCAACGGTTCGCATCCATGCAAGGTCGCGACCCGCAAGGCCACGGCCTCCCGCTCGGCGCGCGACAGGGCCGACGCGTCGGCGGGCTCGAGCAGCGCATCGAAGCTGCCCTGGGTGTGCTGCCGCACGGCGGGGCGCTGGTGTCGCAGCGCACTCAGCGCAGCATCGGGCTGCAGGCCCATCAATCGGTCGATCACGTCGGGTGTTGTCATGGTGGATGTTGTCGTTGGTCGGTTGCGTCTGGCGTTCAGGTCGGTGACGGGGAGGGCATCGCGGAGGGGGCCGGCACCAGTCTCGCCTCGGGCACGTCGTACGCCAGGAACTCCGCGCAGAAACGTTCCGCGTCCTGCAGGTAGAAGTCGCGCGTGATGCCGCGCACCAGCCGTTCGGTGCCATGCGCCATGCCGTTGATCCCCAGACCGATGGGCCCCATGCTGGGCAGTGCCGCGCCGTTGAACATGTGGATGTCGGCGACTTCGGGGCAGGTGCCCGGGGTGCGTTCGGTCAGCTCGAAACCGGCGCCCAGGAAGGGGAAGCGCCCGATGGCGGGCGACGCCTCGCCCGGCGGCGGCGCGAAGCGGTCGCGCCACATCGCGACATGGGGCAGCACGGCCGCCAGTTCGGCACGGCGCGAGAGGTCGGCGGCGAAGCCGGTTCCAAGAATCGCGAAGTCGGCCTGATGCATGCCCGAGGGTGTCGAGAGCTCGATCCTGCCGTCGGCGCGCAGGCCCACGTCGTCCCAGGCCGATGCGAAGTGAAGATGGAAGTTGGCGAAGGCGGTGGTGCGCAGGAAGGTGTCGGGCGGCGGCGGCATCGGACTGGCGAAGATCTTGCGCATGAAGCGCCACCGCGTGAGGCTGTCCATGTCGGCGAAGTGCCGGTAGAGGCCTTCGAACTCCATGAAGCGCGCACTGTTCATCTCGGGCAGTGCTGCACGGCGCATGTAGAGGTCGACCCGCGCCGCGCCGGCTTCCAGCGCCGTCGCCGCGTTGTCGAAGGCCGATGCGCCGGCACCCAGCACGGCCACGTCCTTGCCCGCCAATGCGGCGAAGTCGATGTCCTCGGCACTGTGCGCCCACCGGTCGCGCGGCAGCTTCTGTTCGACGAAGGCGGGGATGTTGCGCCCGCCGGCGCCGGTGCTGCCCGTGGCAAGAACCACCTTGCGCGTGAGGAACTGCCGCGTCCCGGCCGGCGTGCGGACGGTCAGCCGCAGCAGGCCGTCGGCGGGCTCGATCAGCTCGAGCCGCGCCTCGCTCAGCGTCGGAATGGACAGGGTGCGCCGCAGCCAGCCGAGGTAGGCCATCCACATCTGCTTGGGGATGCGCACCAGCGCTTCCCAGGCGGCGGCGCCGTGCTGCGCCTCGTACCAGCTCTGGAACGCGAGCGCGGGCACTTTCAGCGCGGGGCCGGGCAGGGTCTTGATGGTGCGCAGCGTGATCATGCGGGCGTAGGTCACCCAGGGGCCTTCGCGGCCTTCGGGGTTCTCGTCCAGCACGAGCACGTTCGGCACACGCGCCTGCTGCAGGCCCGACGCGGCGGCCACGCCGTTCTGGCCACCGCCGGCGATGACCACGTCGAGCACCTGCTCGCCGTCGCGAGAACGCGGCGGCACCCACTCGCGCGGCGGGTAGTCGAACAGTGCGAGTTCGTGGCGCGCCTGTTGCGCGAGCCGCTCCAGCGCGGGTGTCGATGCGGGCGCCGCAGGCGGCGCGTTCTGTAGTTCGATGGTCAATCCGCTCTCCGTTCGTTCGGAACCACGACAGAGCCGGGTCCCAGATGGTGTCCTCCGTCGACGCGCACCAGCTCGCCTGTCAGGTGACGCGCCGACAGGGCGACCCAGACCACCACTTCGGCGACGTCGTCGGGCGTTGCGACATGCTGCAACGGCGTTGCCGCGGTCTGCGCTGCCGTCAGGGCGGCGAAGCGCTCGGCGCCGACGCCCCTCAACAGCCAGTCGTTGGCGATGAAGCCGGGTACCACCGCGTTCACTCGTACCGCGGGCGCCAGCGCACGGGCCAAGGTCAGCGTGAGGTTGTTGAGAGCTGCCTTGGACGCGGCATAGGCGATCGAGCTGCCGGTGCCTGCGAGCGCCGCCGTCGAAGAGATGTTCACGACGCTGCCGGCAGCGTGTGCGCGCAGCCAGGGCGCTGCGGCCCGCGTCATCTGGAACGGGCCCATCAGGTTCACATCCATGATGTGCCGGAAGGTCGCGGAATCCAGCGCCTCCAGGTCGGCATGGGCAATGAAGCGCGCGATCGCCGCATTGTTCACCAGCACGTCGATGCGTCCCCATGCGGCCGCTGCTTCGGTCGCGATGCGCTGGCAGGCGGCATCGTCGACGAGATCGCCAGTCACCGCGACCGCCTCGCTGCCGGCCGCGACGCAGCTGGCGATCACGCTGTCGGTCCTGGCCATGTCGTGTCCGCAGTGCACCACCACGCGACAACCGGCCGCGGCGAGCTGACGCGCGATGGCGCGGCCCAGTCCGCCGGTGGCGCCGGTGACCAGGGCGACCCTCGGTTCGGCGTTCGCCGTCATGCGGCGGCCTCCGATGCGGTTGCGGGGACGTCGGCGTAGTGACAGGCGGCCCACGCATGGGTGTCGAGCCGGCGCAGCAAGGGCGCTTCGACGCGGCAGCGTTCGGTGGCACGCGGGCAGCGCGGATGGAAGCGGCAACCCGAGGGCAGGTCGAGCTGACTCGGGATGTCGCCCTGCACGTCGTGGCCGAAGTCCGAGGCGCGGTCCGGGTCGGGGATCGGCGATGCCGCGACCAGTGCCTGCGTATAGGGATGTCGCGGCGCCGCGTGCAGCGTGTGACGGTCCCCGATCTCCACCACCTGCCCCAGGTACATCACATAGATGCGCGTGCACAGATGCGCCACCACCGCGAGATCGTGGCTGATGAAAAGATAGGCCAGGCCGAGCTCTTCGCGCAGGTCGGCCAGCAGGTTCTGGATCTGCGCCTGCACCGAGACGTCGAGCGCCGACACCGGCTCGTCGCAGATCAGCAGACGCGGCGACAGCGCCAGCGCGCGTGCGATGCCGATGCGCTGGCGCTGGCCGCCCGAGAACTCGTGCGGAAAACGGTCGCGCCATTCGGGGCTGAGCCCGACGCGGCGCATCAGGTCGGCGCTGCGCTGGTTGCGCGAGGCGGCATCGCCCACACGGTGCACCAGCAGCGGCTCTTCGATGATCCGGCCGATGGTCGAACGCGGGTTGAGCGAGGCGAACGGATCCTGGAAGATCATCTGCACGTCGCGCCGGTGCGGCAGCCAGCCGCGGTGCGACAGGCCGACCAGTTCCTCGCCCTGCAGCCGGATCGAGCCGCCATCGGCCCGCTCCAGGCCGATGATGGTGCGCGCCAGCGTCGACTTGCCGCAGCCCGATTCGCCCACCAGGCCGACCGCCTCGCCGGCGTCGATGTGCATCGAGATGCCGTCGAGCGCGGTCAGCGTCCGATCGCCGACCGGGAAGCGCTTGACCACATCGGAGACGGAGAGCAGGCTCGTCATGACGCCTCCTGCTGCGCAACGAAGCATGCGACCGAATGGCCCGGCGCGAGTTCGACCATGTCGGGCCGGGCCTCGCGGCAAACGGCGATCGCGCGCGGGCACCGGTCGTGGAACGCGCAACCGGCGGGCCGGCGCCGAGGGTCCGGCACGGTGCCCGGAATCTCGGTCAGCCGCCCGGTCCCGCCCGGCACCGGCATCGCCCGCAGCAGCCCCTGCGTGTAGGGATGCAGCGGACGCCGGAACAGCTCACGCACGGCGGCGTTCTCGACGGTGCGGCCGGCATACATCACCGCCACCCGGTCGGCCACCTGCGCGACGACGCCGAGGTTGTGCGTGATCAGCAGCACGCCCGCATGGGTCTCCTGCTGCAGCTCGCGCAGCAGCCGCAGCACCTGGGCCTGGATCGTGGTGTCGAGCGCGGTGGTCGGCTCGTCGGCGATCAGGATGTCGGGCTTGCAGGCCAGCGCGATGGCGATGACCACGCGCTGGCGCATGCCGCCCGACAGGCGGTGCGGATAGTCCTTCACCTTGCGCTCGGCATCGGGGATGCGCACCCGCTTGCACAGCGCGATGGCACGCTCCCAGGCCTGCTCGCGCGTGAGGTCTTCGTGCTCGCGCAACACCTCGACGATCTGCTCGCCGATGGTGAGCACCGGGTTCAGCGAGGTCATGGGCTCCTGGAACACCATCGAGATGCGATTGCCGCGGATGCGGCGCATCTCGCGCTCGGGCAAGGCCGTCAGGTCGACGCCGTCCAGCGTCAGTGCCTTCGCCTGCAGGCTCGCGCCGCGCGGCGGCAGCAGCCGCATGATGGCCAGCGCCGTCACCGACTTGCCGCTGCCGGACTCGCCGACCAGCGCCAGCGTCTGGCCGCGCTCGACCGCCAGCGTCACGCCTTCCACGGCCAGAAAGCGCTCGCCGTCGCGCGTGAGCGTGACGTTGAGATCCTGGATATCGAGTGTGGCCATCAGCGCTGCAGCCTCGGGTTGAGCACGTCGTTGAGTCCTTCGGCGACGAGGTTGATCGACAGCACCGTGAGGATGATCGCCACGCCCGGAATCGCGCACAGGTACCACGCGGTGCGCAGCGAGTTGCGGCCGTTGCCGATCATGCTGCCCCAGCTCACGACGTTCGGGTCGCCCAGTCCGAGGAAGGACAGGCCGGTCTCCATCAGGATCGCGCTGGCCATCATGATCGAGGCGGTCACGATGACGGGTGCCAGACAGTTCGGCAGGATCTGCGTCAGCACGATGCGCAGATGGCCCATGCCGACGGTCACGCAGGACTGCACGAACTCGCGCTTGCGCAAGGCCATCACCTCGGCCCTGACCAGGCGCGCCAGGCCGGGCCAGGACACGGCAGCGATCGCGAAGGTCACGGTGCCCAGAGAGGGTTGCAGCACGACCACGATCACGATCAGCAGGACGAAGCTCGGGATGGTCTGGAACACTTCGGTCAGCCGCATGAGCAGGTCGTCGACCCGCCCGCCGGAATAGCCCGCGGCGGCACCGACGCCGACGCCCACGAGCAGCGCGGCCAGCGTCGCCGAGACACCGACCGCGAGCGAGACGCGCGCCCCGTGCGCGAGGCCCGAGGCCACGTCGCGGCCGAGCGTGTCGGTGCCCAGCGGCGTGGCCGCATCCTGGCCCGGCCAGGTCAGCGGCTGTCCGACCATCTCGAGCGGATCCTCCGGGTAGACCAGCGGCGCGAGCAGCGCCGCGCAGACCACGCCGAGCAGCAGCACCAGGCCGAGCAGGGCGGGCCAGCGCTTGGCGAAGTCGCGTGCGAAGCGGATGAAGCGAGCCATGTCAGCGCACCTCGATCCGCGGATCGAGCCGCGCATACAGCAGGTCGACCGCGATGTTGATGAGGATGACCAGCACCGCGCTTGCCAGCACGATGCCCAGCAGCAGGTTCAGGTCGCGTGCGAGCACCGCATCGAAAGCGAGGCGGCCGAGACCGGGCCAGCTGAACACCATCTCCACCACGACCGCGCCGCCCAGCAGCGAGCCGACCTGCACGCCGAGCATGGTCACCATCGGCAGCATCGCGTTGCGAAAGACGTGGCGCAGGGTCACGCGTGCGGGACTGAGCCCCTTGGCGCGCGCCATCCGGACGTAGTCCATCTCCTTGACCTCGAGCACCGAAGCGCGCACCAGGCGTGTGTAGACCGCCATGTAGAACAGGCCGAGCGTGATCGTCGGCAGCACCGCATGCGCCGCGATGTCGGTGACCCGGGCCCAGCCGGTGAGCCCGGCGCCGACGCTCTCCATGCCGCCCGTGGGCAGCCAGCGCAGCGTGACCGAGAACAGCACGATCAGCATCAGGCCGAGCCAGAAGAGCGGGGTGGCATAGGAGAGCAGCGAGAACACCGCGATGGCGTTGTCGGTCGGCGAATTCACGCGCCGTGCCGCCAGCGTGCCCAGCGCTGCGCCCGCGACGACCGCCAGCGTGATGGCCGCGACCATCAGCAGCAGCGTCGCCGGCAGGCGCGACAGCAGCAGTTGCGCCACCGACATGTTGTTGCGCGCCGACCAGCCGAGGTCCAGCTGGGCGAGCCGCAGCAGGTAGTGGCCGAGCTGCTTGTAGAGGGGCTGATCGAGTCCGAACTGCGCGCGCAGTTGTGCCACGTAGGTCGCGTCGCCGCCGCCGGCTTCACCCGCGAGAATTTCGGCCGCATCGCCCGGCGCCATGTGCAGCAGCAGGAAGTCGAGGATCGCGATGCACACCAGCACCACGAAGCCGTGCAGCAGGCGCCGGCCCAGGAATCGAAGCAGCGGGGGAGCCGACCAGCGCATCTGACTTCAGCCCGTGACGCTCACGCCGGCGAAGTTGTCGTGCGCGCCGTAGGGGCTGGTGATCAGGTTCTTGACCCGGCGGTTCAGCAGCGTGAAGTAGTTGATGTCGCCGATCGGGATGTTCGGCAGATCGGTCATCACGATCTTCTGGAACTGCGCGAACTGGGCCCGGCGCTTGACCGGATCCGGCTCGACCTGCGCGGCTTCGAGCAGCCGGTCGACTTCGGGGTTCGAATAGCCCGAACCGTTCGAGAACACCACGCCCTTCTGGATGTTCTTCGACCAGTAGAAGCGTTGCACGCCGAGCGTCGGGTCCGTCAGGTTGAAGGCGACGAAGTTGGTGCTGTCGAAGTCGTTGTCCGTGTAGACGCGCTTGTAGTAGCCCGCAAAGTCCTGGTTGCGCACCTCGACCGCGATGCCGATGCGCTGCATCGCGGCGCGGAAGTAGTCGCCGGTGCTGCGGTAGTGGTCGCCGCCGGGCAGCGGGTCGTGCGTCATGCGGAAACGGATGCCATCCGCGCCCGGCTTGAGGCCGGCCTCGTCGAGCAGCTTCTTGGCGATCTCGATGTCGTACTTGTAGGAGGGCACGTCCTTCGAATAGAACTGCACCATGTCGCTCGAGATCGGACCGGTCGATGCCCGGCCGAAGCCGTACCAGATGTTCTTCATCATGAAGTCCCGGTTCAGGGCATGCGCGATCGCACGCCGCACCCGGACATCGTTGAACGGCGCCTTGCGCAGGTTGAACTCGATGTAGGCCATGGTGGCCAGCGCCTCGGTGCCTTTTTCGGGGATCTCGAGGCTGGGCAGTCCGCTCAGGCGCCTGGCATCGGCCAGCGCCACCGGGATGGCGCCGCCCACGTCGAGCTCGCCCGACTCGAAGGCGGCCGAACGGCCGGCCGGGTCGGGGATGATGCGCACCACGATGCGGTCGAGCAGCGTCTTGGACTTGTCCCAGTAGTCGGGGTTGCGCTCCAGCGCAATGAACTGGCCGCGTTGCCATTCGACGAACTTGTACGGCCCGTTGCCCACGGGTGCCGCGTTGAGCGGATTCGTCAGCAGGTCCTTGCCCTCGTACAGGTGCCGCGGCAGGATCTGCGACTCCACGCCCGCCAGCGCGTTCATCACGTACGGAGCCGGCTTGCTGAAGCGCAGCGTGGCGGTCAGCGCGTCGGGCGTGTCGACCTTCTCGAGGTTGGCATAGGTGGAGCGGCCGCGCGGATGCGCCACTTTCCACACGCTCATCGCGGAGTAGGCCAGGTCGGCCGAGGTGAAGGGTTTGCCGTCATGCCACTTCACGCCCGGGCGCAGCTTGAAGGTGAGTGCCAGGCCGTCGGCGCTGAGGCTCCATGATTCGGCAAGCTGCGGTTGCGGCTTGAAGTCGAAGCCGTAGGTCACGAGGCCGTCGAACATCTTGCCGGAGATCAGGTAGATCTGCCCTGCCGAATTGAACGCGCCGGTGAGCATCACGGGCTCGGGCAAGGTGATGCGCAACGTGCTGCCCTTGGCGGGCGCGGCCTGCGCCATGGCCTGTCCGGCCAGCGTGGTGCCGAGCACCATGGCGCCGCCGCCGATCACCATGCTTCTGCGCGACAGGTCGCCTGGAACATCGCGCGAGAGGGCATCGCGCACCGGGATGTGGTTTCGGGACATGGTGGTTCCTGTGGGTCTGAAAAATTGGAGTGTGGACGGAAGGCGCGCAGCGCGCTCATGCGGCCTGTGCCGGGGTGGACAAGGCCAGTGCCAGGTTCATGGCATCGAACGCCTGGTGCAAGTCTCGGGCCAGGTCTTCCACCGCCTCCAGGCCGGCGGCGATGCGGACCAGTTGCCCGCAACCCGATGTCGATCGCATGGCGAGAGAGTCGCCCGATGGCACGGGCACCACGAGGCTTTCGAAGCCGCCCCATGACAGGCCGATGCCGAACACCGCGAGCCGGTCGAAGAATGCTGCCAGCACTGGCTCGGGCATCGGCCGCAGCACGAACGAGAAGACCCCCGACGCACCGTCGTAGAGGCGCTTCCAGGCCGCATGGCCGGGATGCCCCTCGATCACCGGCGAGCAGACCTGCAGGACCTCGGGCCGTGCCGCCAGCCAATGGGCCAGGTAGGTCGCGCTGCTGCTGTGCTGGCGCATCCGCACGGCCAGCGTGCGCAGGCCGCGCAATCCCTGATAGAGGTCGTCCGGCGAAGCGGTCTGTCCGAAGCGTGTGGCCATGCCGGCGACCTCGCGCCAAGTGTCGGCATTGCAGGCGGCAACGCCGAGGATGCAATCCGAGTGTCCGCAGATGTACTTGGTGGCCGACTGCACGGACACGTCGACCCCGTGCTCCAGCGGCCGGAAGAGCAGGGGCGTGGCCCAGGTGTTGTCCATCACCACGCGAATGCCGGCGGCCCGGCAGCGCGCAGCGATGTGATCCACATCGCAGACCTCGAAGGTCAACGAGCCGGGCGACTCGAGGTAGACAACGGAGGTGTTGGCGCGCAAGCGCGCGGCGATACCGTCGGCATCGATCTCGCTGAAAAACTCGACCGTGCAACCGAGGCGCACCAACGTCGTTTCAGCGAACTCCCGCACCGGCCAATACACGTTCTGCGTCATCAGCACATGCGAGCCCGGGGGCGCGAGCGCCAGCAGCGCCATCGTGCAGGCGGCCAGCCCCGACGGGAAGCACAGCGCGCGGTGCGCCGACTCGAGCTCGGCGATGGCGGATTCGAACGCCTGCGTGGTCGGCGTGCCGAAGCGGCCGTAGGCGGCCGCCGGCTTGTCGTGGGTCGGCAGCGCGGCCCGGCCACGCCACTCGCGCAACGAGCCTGCCAGTACGGTGGATGCGCGCACCAGAGGAGGGTTGGCATACACATGGGCGGCAGCGATGGTGGTGCCCGCTGCGCCGGTTGGGGGAGAACCTGGCGATGCAAAGCGTCCGACGCGTGTCAAAACGGTATCTGACGACAGCGTGGTCGTGGCATGCATATTGCGATGTGGCATTGAGCTTCTGCTTCGGTGAAGAGAAACTTTATGTTTTGTTTTGATTGAATTTATTTGAACCTTGAAGCCACCATGAACGCACGGGGAAATGACATTAACCTGGACAAGGTCGATCGCATGTTGCTCGAACGTCTGCAGCGCGACTGTTCGACGCCCGTGAACGATCTCGGCCTCATGGTCAACCTGAGCGGCGCGGCCTGCTGGAAAAGGATTCAGCGGCTGAAGAGCGCGGGCGTCATCACGGCCGAGGTGGCCTTGTGCGATCCGGCAAAGCTCGATCGCGGAACGCTGGCATTCGTCTTCGTCCAGGCGCGCGACCACAGCCAGGAATGGCTCAAGAGCTTCGCGTCGGCGCTCGCCCAGTTGCCCGAGGTGACGGCGGCGTACCGTTTGAGTGGCGACATCGACTACCTCTTGCACGTGCTGGTCAGCGACATCGCCGACTACGACCGCTTCTACCAGCGGCTGATCCGGCTGGTGCAACTGTCGAACGTGAGTTCGAGCTTTGCGATGGAACGGATCAAGTACAGCACCGCGGTGCCGGCCCAGCTCTGAGGGCCTTGCGCCGCGTCAGAGGGCTTGACTGATCATCGGCCGTCCCGCGAAGAAGGCGGTCAGGTTGTCCAGCACACGCTGTGCCATGTCGCTGCGTGTCTCGTGCGTGTTGCTTGCGACATGCGGCAGCAGCACGACATTGTCGAGGGCCAACAAGGCTTCGGGCACCTCGGGCTCGTGCGTGAAGACGTCCAGCCCGGCACCGGCAATGCGCTTGTGGACCAACGCGTCGACCAGCGCGTCCTGGTCCGTCACGCTGCCGCGGGATATGTTGATCAGGTAGCCCTTCGGCCCCAGCGCATCGAGGATCTCACGCGACACCAGCCCGCGCGTCTCGTCACCGCCTGCGCTCGCGATGACGAGGAAATCGGCCCATGCGGCCAGCTCGTGCAGCGTCGGGGCGTAGCCGTAGGGCACGTCGCTGGCCTGCCTGCGGTTGTGATAGCGCAGTTCCATGTCGAAGCCCGAAGCGCGCCGTGCGATGACCCGGCCGATGCGGCCCATTCCCAGGATGCCGAGCCGCTTGCCCGACACCTTGGTCGCCAGCGGAAACTGTTGCGTGCGCCAGTCGCCGCGGCGCACGAAACGGTCGGCCGCACTGACGTTGCGCGCCACGTCCATCAAGAGGGCGAACGCGGTGTCCGCCACGCAGTCGTTCAACACGTCGGGGGTGTACCCGATCGGTATGCCCTTCACGCGTGCCGCCTCCAGATCGAACGCATCGAGGCCGACGCCGAAGCTGGAGATCACCTTGAGCGCAGGCATGGCCTGCAGGAGCGCCGCATCGGCGCCATGGCGGGCCGATGTCACGAGGCCCACGAAGTCGCTGCCGTGGTCCGCAAGGAATGCCTTGGGGTCGGACTCCTTCCAGAGAGGATGAATGTCGTACTGCCGGGCGAGTTGGGCCTCGAGGTCCGGCGCAAGGGGACCAGTCTGCAGGAGTCGATGTCGCATGGTTCGATGATGAGGAAAGAGACGTTGGAGCGGTCATCCATTGAAGCATGAAGGATGCTCGGGCGTGTCCTGCGGCTGCGGCCGGCCGCGTTCATCGCGCGGCCATCGCGCACTCCTAGAATCCGCGGAAAAAGGTGGCCGATGAAGAACAATCACACGATGAAGCGCTGCTGCGCCTGGGCCGCGGCGGCGCTGCTGGCGGCGTCCGCGCAAGCTGGCGGGCACTTCGATGTGGACGATGCGGGCACGCTCGATGTCGGCCAGTGTCAGTACGAGGCCTGGGGCAGCCGCGTGAGCGGGGGCGCCGCGGTCCGCGGACTGCATCTGGGCCCGGCCTGTCGGGTCGGGCCGGTCGAAATCGGGCTCGGCGTCGATCTGTTCGCGACTCGCGGCGAGCGCGCGGTGACCTACGCGGGGCCGCAACTCAAATGGACGTTCTATGGGCAGGACCCGGAGGCCCGACTCTCCGCGGCCCTGTCGGCTGGCGCCACCTTCGACGTGACGCGCGGTGGCCGCGCCGGCGGCCAGTTCGTGATTCCATTGACATGGCGCGCACTCGACCATCTGCAGGTGCATGCCAACCTCGGCGCGGATTGGGTGCCCGGCACCGGCGCACGGACCGGTCGCGGCGGCGTGCAGGCCGAATGGGCGCTCAACGAGGCGGTGTCGCTGATCGCCGAGCGCAATCGCGCCTACGATCTGTGGACATCACGCATCGGCGTCCGCTTCAGCCTGACGCCACGCGTGAGCGTCGACGTGAGCGCGGCCCGCATCGGCCGTGGCGAGCAGCGCCAGCGCGGCTTCGTGGTCGGGCTCAATCACGAGTTCAGCCGCTGAGCGCGCAGGCGCGCGTCAGGTTTCCGCACCCTCTACCAGGAACCGCACGCGCCGCACGCCCTGCCACTCGTCCGCATCGAGCCGGAACGCCAGCACCACGCGCGGCGGCAGCGGCTCGGTATGGCCGAACCAGATGCCGTCCACCGGCTGGCCCTGGTGCCTGAGCTTGAGCGCCAGGTGTTTCTCGCCGACCAGGCGTTGCGACAGCACCTCGACCTCTTCGCTGAAGGTCGGCGGCGCAAATCCCTGGCCCCACACTTCCCGATGCAGCGTGTCGACCAGGTCGACGCGCATGTACTCGCGCGCGATCGGCCCGTCGGTGTCGAGCCGGCGCGTGAGCGTGGCGGCATCGAGCCACTCCTGCGCGACCGTGGCCATGGCCTGCGCGAAGGTGCCGAAGTGTTCCGCGGCCACGGTACAACCGGCCGCCATCGCGTGGCCACCGAAGCGCAGCAGCACGCCAGGGTGCCGCTTGGCGACGAGGTCGAGCGCGTCGCGCAGATGGAAGCCCGGGATGGAGCGTCCAGAACCCTTGAGTTCGTGTTCCTTGCCCGGCGCCGCGCTCGCGGCGAACACGAAGGTCGGACGATGAAAGCGGTCCTTGATGCGCGAAGCCACGATGCCGACCACGCCTTCATGGAACTCGGCGTCGAACACGCTGATGGCCGCCGGCGGCGCTTCGCTCTCATCGAAGAGCGACTCTGCCAGCAGCAGCGCCTGGTCGCGCATGCCGCCCTCGATGTCGCGCCGCGTGCGGTTGATGCCGTCGAGCGTGCGCGCCAGTTCGTCGGCGCGCGCCGCGTCGTCGGTGAGCAGGCACTCGATGCCGAGCGTCATGTCGGCCAGACGCCCGGCCGCATTGATGCGCGGGCCGAGCGCAAAGCCGAAGTCGAAGGTCGTGGCCACGGCTGCGTTGCGCCCGGCTGCGTTGAACAGCGCCGCGATGCCGGCCGGCAGTTGCCCGGCGCGGATGCGGCGCAGGCCCTGCGCCACCAGCCGGCGGTTGTTGGCGTCGAGCTTCACCACGTCCGCCACCGTGCCGAGCGCAACGAGCGGCAGCAACACATCGAGCTTCGGCTGGCTGGCAGCATCGAAAAGCCCGCGCGCGCGCATTTCGGCGCGCAAGGCCAGCAGCACATAGAACATCACGCCCACGCCGGCGATGCTCTTGCTCTCGAAATCGCAGCCGGGCTGGTTCGGGTTGACCAGCACGTCGGCCGCGGGCAGTTCGGGGCCGGGCAGGTGGTGGTCGGTCACCAGCACGGCGAGGCCGCGTGCCTTCGCGGTCGCCACGCCTTCGACACTGGCAATGCCGTTGTCGACCGTGATCAGCATGTCGGCGCCCTTCGCGGCCACGCGTTGCGCGATCGGCGGCGTCAGGCCATAGCCGTCGACCACGCGATCGGGCACGAGGTAGTCCACATGCTTCGCGCCGAGCAGGCGCAGGCCGCGGATCGCCACTGCGCAGGCGGTGGCACCGTCGCAGTCGTAGTCGGCCACGATGCACAGCCGCTTGTCGTCGCGAATCGCGTCGGCCAGCAGCACGGCGGCGGCTTGCGTGCCGCGCAGGGTGGTGGGCGGCAGCAGGCGTGCGAGGCCGTCGTCGAGTTCCTCCTTGCCCAGCACGCCGCGCGCCGCGTACAGGCGGGCCAGCAGCGGGTGCACGCCGGCCTGCTCGAGTGCCCACACGCTGCGGGGCGGAATGTCGCGGGCGACGATCTTCATCACAGCGCTTCCAGCACGGCGGCCGCGCGCGGCCGGCTGAACACGCGTTGGAGCCAGCCCGACAGGCCGCGTGGCCCGCCCGCGAAGCGCTTCGCCGCGAGGTCCCCGCACAGCGTGAGGCTCACGTCGGCGCCGCGCTCGCAACTGGCCAGCAGTTCGGCAACCGGGCCGGCATCCACCTCGGCCCACGCCGCGGCCCATGCGGCGCCAGCGTCGTTCAGCGCCGGCCCGCGCAGCAGATCGACCACCACCGGCTCGGCGCCATCGGGTGCACTGGCCGAGGGGAGGGCGCCGGTGCCGCTGAGCCAGAACGAGTTGATCGGCGGCAGGCCGCGCGTCGTGCGCTCGTCGTTCACGCGCTCGGTGTAGAGCAGCATCTGGATCTCGTTCTGCAAGCGGCGCAGCGGCTTGCCCGCATCGGTGATCGGCGACCATTGCGAGATCGACTGCCCGATCGCCCGGTCGAGCGACGCCGAGGGCAGTCCGCGGAACAATTCGCCGCTCGCCAGCCAGCGACCGGGCAGCGCGCTCGCATGCAGCCGGATGCCGTCTTCCTCGAAAAGCGGTTGTGCCGCGTCCCGCAGACTTTGCGATTCGGCCGCGCTGAGCTGCGTCTGCGCCGGTTCGCCGAGCACCACGTCGCTCAGGTCGACCTGCCAGTGGCACAGGTCGATCCAGCCCCAGGCCGTGTCGGCCTCGCTGCCCGGCAGCCCGAGCGAGCGGGCTTCCCGCGCGGCCCAGGGAATGCAGCCATCGGGTGCGTCGATGCCCAGCGCCGTTGCCAGCGCGCGCTCGTGCGGCGGGGAGAAGGTGGATTCCTCCTGTGCGTCGGTGCCTGCCGGCGCCAGCCGTGCGAGCAAGGCTTCGAGCCTGGGCAGGCGCAGCGCGGCCGTCGCAGCGCGGCAGTCGGGGGAACCGCGGCCGGCAAAAGGGATCAGGAGATGACGGGCTGGAGAGGTTTCGGCCATGACCCCATTGTCCCGGAAGGCCATTGCCCCGGGATGCCACAATTCTTCCCCTATGCCCCTCCCCTACGAACTGCAACTCGGCTGGCGCTACACGCGTGCGGGCCGGGCCACGCGGCGCAACGGCTTCATCTCGTTCATCTCCGGTGTGTCGATGCTCGGCATTGCGCTGGGCGTGGCGGC
>SEGN01000343.1 GCA_004211245.1 Variovorax sp. | reverse complement strand
TCGCCCTCGACCTTGATGGTGGCGCCCTTGATGCCGGCCGTGTCGCCGGGCGACTCGTCCTCGATCGTGGTCTTGAAGCCCTTGCGCTCGGCGTACTTGAGGTATTGCCGCAGCAGCATGCTGGCCCAGTCGCAGGCCTCGGTGCCACCGGCACCGGCCTGGATGTCGACGAAGCAGTTCAGCGGGTCGGCCGGGTTGTTGAACATCCGGCGGAACTCGAGTTGCTTGATCAGCTCCTCGAGCTTCGCGGCGTCGTCGGCGATGGCCTGCAGGCCGTCCATGTCGCCGTCGGCTTTCGACATCTCGTAGAGCTCGGTGTTGTCGGCCAGCTCGCTCGTGAGCTTGCCGATCGTCACCACCACGTCGTCGAGCGATTTCTTCTCGCGGCCCAGTTCCTGGGCCTTCTTGGGGTCATTCCAGACCGTCGGGTCTTCCAGCGATGCGTTGACCGTCCTCAGGCGTTCGGATTTGGCATCGTAGTCAAAGATACCTCCGTAAATCGACCGTGCGCGCGCTCAGGTCTGCGAGGTTTGCGCCGATTTGGTTGATTTGTTCTGCGTCCATGGGGTGTCCTGCGTGTGTTCGGTGGCCCGGTGCAATCCGGGAGCAACCGGGTATTTTCTCACGCTCGGCTCACCGCGCGACGGCCGGGGTCTGCCGCGGCAATGCCACCGTGAAGCGCGCACCATGGCCCGGCTCGCTCGCCACCGAAATCCGCCCGCCGTGCGCCTGCACGATCTGCTGGGTGATGTAGAGCCCGAGGCCGAGTCCGGCGGCCTGCTTGCGGCTCATGTCGGTGCGCTCGAACTGGCCGAAGATGCGTTCGTGGTCGGCCGGCGCGATGCCGATGCCTCCGTCCTGCACGCACAGGTGCGCCTCGCCCTCCGACCCGCCGACCGCCACCGAAACCGGCTTGCCGGCACCGTAGCGCATGGCGTTGGTCAGCAGGTTGGTCAGCACCTGCTCGAGACGGAACTCGTCCCATGCGCCTTCGACGGAGGACGGCGCGTCGACCGTGATGCTGCAGCCCGCGGCTTCGGCCTGCTGCGCCAGGCTTTCGACCACGCGGCGCGCCAACGCCGACAGGTCCATGGCCCCGGGCTGGATCGACAGGCTGCCGCTGCGCAGGCGCGACACGTCCAGCATGTCGTCGATCAACCGCACCATGTTCTGGATCTGGCGCTGGTCGCGCTCGATCATGGCCGGCAGCTTGTCGGCCTCGAAGGGCGCGCGGTTGCCGCGCGCGAGGTGCATCTTGCGCACCTGGGTTTCCAGGTAGAGGGTGTTGAGCGGCGTGCGCAATTCGTGCGACACCATCGACATGAAGTCGTCGCGCACGCGCACCGCGCGCTGCAGTTCGCACTGCGCCGCCTGCAGTTGCTGGACCAGCTGCTCGGTCTGCCGATGGGCGGCGGCCAGCGCGTCCATCTCCTGCTTGAGCGCCTTGCGGTGCCGGTACAGGTCGACGAACACGCTGACTTTGCTCTGCACCACGTGCCCGTCGAGCGGCTTCTGCAGGAAGTCCACCGCGCCGCTTTCATAGCCCTTGAACGCGTAGTTGAGTTCGCTGCCGCCGGCGCTGACGAAGATGATCGGGATGTGCCGGGTGCGCTCGGTGCCGCGCATCATCTCGGCCAGTTCGAAGCCGTTCATGCCGGGCATCTGCACGTCGAGGATCGCCAGCGCGAACTCGTGCTCCAGCATCAGCGCCAGTGCCTGGTCCGCGGAGGTTGCCTGGAACACCGAGCGACCGACTCCGCGCACCAATGCATCGAGCGCGAGCAGGTTTTCGGGCAGGTCGTCGACGAGCAGCAGCTTGCTCTCGGTCTCAAGGGGCATGGGCGGAATCCAGTTGCAGGAGCAGTTCGCGGAGTTCGCGAAGGGGAAGTATGCGGTCGGGCCGGTGGCGCAGGATCGCAGCGCGCGGCATCGTCGGCACCTGGGCCTCTTCGGGATCCTGCACGGCGGTCAGGCCGCCGGCGCGGTGGATGCTCGCCAGGCCCTCGGCACCGTCGTCGTTGGCGCCGGTCAGCAGCATGCCGGCCAGCGCCGGCCCATACGCATCGGCGGCCGATTTCATCAGCACGTCGATCGACGGGCGGGACCAGTGCAGCGGCGGCTCGCAACTCAGCGAGAAGCTGCGGTCCCGTTCGATCGACAGGTGGTAGCCGGGCGGTGCGAAGTAGAGCGTCGCCGGCGCGATGCGGTCCTTGTCCTCGGCCTCGCTCACGCGCAGCGCAAGCCGGTTGCGGAACACCTCGGCCAGCCGGCTCTCGTGCTGCTCGGGCAGGTGCAGCACCGTCACGACCGGCAACCGCCAGTCGGCCGGCAGCCCGGCCAGCAAGACCATGAGCGCGTCGACCCCGCCGGCCGAAGCACCGATGACCACCGCTTCGATCGTCCGTGCGTTCATTGCGCCTTGCGGTAGATGCGTTCCGGCCGCGCCAGCGGGTCGAAGCGCGTGGCGTAGGCTGAGAAGTCCACGCTCTCCTTGCTGCCCAGGCCGAGAAAGCCGCGATGGCACAGCGAGTCGTGGAACAGCCCGAGCGCGCGGTCCTGCAATTGCCGGTTGAAGTAGATCAGCACGTTGCGGCACGACACCAGCTGCGTCTCGGCGAACACGCTGTCGGTGGCCAGGCTGTGGTCGGCGAAGATCACGTTCGCGCACAGTGCGGGGTCGAAGCGGGCGGCGTCGTAGGCGGCGGTGTAGTAATCGGAGAACGCGCACTGGCCACCGGCACGCTGGTAGTTGGCGGTGTAGCCGCGGATCGCCTCCAGCGCGAAGATGCCCTGGCGTGCCCGGTCGAGCGACGCCGGGTTGATGTCGGTGGCGTAGATGAGCGTGCGTTCCAGCAGGCCTTCCTCGCGCAGCAGGATCGCGAGCGAGTACACCTCCTCGCCGGTGCTGCAGCCGGCCACCCAGACCTTGATCGACGCATAGGTGCGCAGCACCGGCACCACCTGGCGGCGCAGCGCGAGAAAGTAGGCCGGGTCGCGGAACATCTCGCTCACCGGAATGGTCAGGTACTGCAGCAACTGCGCGAACATCGCAGGCTCGTGCAGCACCTTCTCCTGCAGCGCCGAGATGGTCGGCAGCCCGAACTGCTCCAGCGCATAGAGCACCCGGCGCTTCTGCGAGGCGCCGGTGTAGTCGCGGAAGTCGTGGCTGTACTTCAGGTAGATCGCCTCCATCAGCAATCGCAGCTCGATCTCGGTGCTGTCGGGCGGTGTCACAGGCGCTCCATCTTCGGCATCCACACGCGCAGCAGCGAGAACAGCCGGTCCAGGTCGACCGGCTTCGCCAGGTAGTCGCTTGCGCCGGCGGCAATGCATTGTTCCTGGTCGTCCTTCATGGCCTTGGCCGTGAC
>SEGN01000046.1 GCA_004211245.1 Variovorax sp. | reverse complement strand
GCGACCCAGTGCCGCCCCGTGCCGTCCGGCGCAGCACCCAGGCCCTTGAGCGTCTGCGCCTCGGGCAACGCCTGCGCCGCCCGCGCCGGATACCAGCCGCCGACCATGGCCGCCGCCACGCCGAGCGCACCATAGACCAGTGCCGCCGTCGTGCTCCATTGCAATGAAGGCGCCGCGCCCGCGAAGTAGCCGCCTCCCAGGTCGCCGCCCAGCACGCGCAACGCGAATGCCGCGAGTGCCGTGCCCAGGGCGATGCCAGCCAGGCTGCCGACCATGCCGAGCACCAGCGATTCGGCCAGCACCAGTCGCAACCGCTGCTTCGGCGTGAGCCCGAGCACGCCGAGCAGTGCGAACTGCTGCGCCCGCTTGGCCACGCTGAGCGCCAGCACCGAAAAGACCAGGAAGGCGCCGGTGAACAAGGCCACCAGCGCCAACACCGTGAGATTGACGCGGTAGGCGCGCGACAGGTTGCTCACGCGCTGTGCCGCGTCGCCCGGCTCGGCGATCTGCACGGCCACCGGCCAGCCCGGCGACTGCTGCAGCGATCGGACGAACGCACCGCGGTCGACGCCTGCGGCCAGACGCAAATCGATGCGCGTGAGCTGCCCGCCGCGGCCGAACAGATCCTGCGCGGCACCGATGTCCATCACCGCCAGCGCGGCGCCGCCGGCCGCGACGCTGCCGGCGACCTGCACGCGGTGTTGCGTCGCACCGTCCCTGACTTCCAGCGTGGCCGCATCGCCCAGCGCCGTGCGCGCCGCCGCGTTGAGGAACACCTGTCCGGGCGCGAACATCGCGAAACGCCCCGCGCCGTCGGCAGGCCGCGGCATCAGTGCCGGCGCAATGGCCGGGAGCGCCAGCGCGTCGACGCCGATCACGCGGATCGGCAGCGGCGCGGCCAGCCCCGGCGCGAGCGCGACGGCGGCGATTTCCACGACGGGGCTGGCCAGTGCAACGCGCGGATCGCGTGTCATGCGTGCGAACAGCGCCTCGTCGAAGCCGCCCTGCGCGGCGCGCAGTTCCAGATCGGGCTGGCCGTTGACCGAGCGCACCGCGCTCGAGAACTCGTCGAGCGCCGATGCGTTGATCAGGTGCACCGAGAAGGCCAGCGCCACGCCGAGCATCACCGCGACCGCTGCCGCCGCGTTGCGCCATGGGTGGTGACGCAGCTCCTGCCAGGAAAAAGTGGAAAGCAGGGCGCGCATGGGGTCGATTGTGCCGGCCCGCAGCAACTTGCAGCGCCGAGCGTGACGCAGGTCCTTGCGCGTGCGCAGAACCGTCGCTACAACCGCGTCACAAAAATCGAAGTGACAGGGAGTTTCATCGTGACCATGCGGGATCTCGCATTGAGCGTTCGGGAAGTGGCGCCGCGCGCCTATGGCTGGGTCATCATGCAAGGCACGGGCGAGCAGCGCATGTTCGAGGCCTACGTCCAGGTCGAGGTGTCCGAGCAGCAGTACGACAGCTATTCCGACGCGCTGCTGGCCGGATTTGCCAGGCTGCGCGCGCTGGGCGGGCGCGAAGGCCCGCGCGGCATCGGCCCGTTCAACTGACCCGGCGCCGCCCTGTCGCGTCGGCCATGCGTGCGAGGTGCGCCCGCACCGCGGGTTGCGCCGTCAGCCCGATCGCGCGCTGGTAGGCCGCGAGGGCGTCGGCGGTGCGGCCCGCCTCCGCCAGCAGGTGCGCGCGCGCCGCCCACCAGGGCTGGTAGGCGGCCACGGCCTTCACGTCGAGCGCCTCCAGCGCGTGCAGCCCGGCGCCCGGACCCTCGGCGCGCGCCACGGCGCAGCAGCGACTGACCTGGGCGCCCACGCCGGGCCGCATCGCAAGCAGGCTGTCGTAGAGCGCAACCAGGGCGCGCGGCGGCACCTCTGCGCCGAGCCGGCGTTGCGTGTGGGCCGACTGGATCGCAGCCTCCAGCTGGTAGGGTCCGGGCGCGGACAGGCCCGCCGCGTGCCGCAGCGCACGCTCGGCCTCGGCCACCATCGGCATCGTCCATTGCGCCGTGTCCTGCGCGTCCAGCGCCACGTAGCCGCCGGCGGCGTCGCGCCGGGCGCCGGCACGCGCCTCGCAGAACAGCATCAACGCGAGCAGCCCCAGCGGCTCCGGCTCGGCCGGCATCAGGCGGCAGAGCAGGGCGCCGAGCTCGATTGCCTCGGCACTGAGGCGCCGTGTGCTGTCGGTGCCGTCCACGTCGTCCCAGCCGGTGCCGTAGGCCGCATAAATGCCGTCGAGCACGTCCTGAAGCCTGTCGGGCAACTCGCGTGCTTCAGGAAACTCGAACGGGATGCCGGCCTGGCGGATGCGCGCCTTGGCCCGCACCAGCCGCTGGCCCAGCGTTGCGGGCGCGGTGAGGAAAGCACCGGCCATGCGCTGCACGTCCAGGCCCAGCACGGTCTGCAGCATCAGCGGCGTGCGTGCGGCCGCATCGATGGCAGGGTGCGCGCAGACGAACAGCAATCGCAGCCGTTCGTCGGGCACTGCGCCGGCGGCTTCGCGCTCGGTGAACTCGTCGGCCAGCAGCGCCAGCGTGTGTGCCGCGGCTTCGTGCACCTGGTCATGGCGCCAGGCGTCCAGGGTCTTGCGGCGCGCCGCGGTCACCAGCCAGGCGGCCGGGTTGTCGGGCACGCCGGTGCGTGGCCAGCTCTCCAGGGCGCTTTCGAAAGCGTCGGCCAGCGCGTCCTCGGCCAATGCGATGTCGCGCGTGCGCGCCGACAGGATCGACAGCAGCCGCCCATAGGAATCACGCGCCGCGTGCGCGGCGGCAGCGCGTGCCGCCGCCGGGTTCACGGGGCGACGCGCGGCATCACCGGTCGGACCTCGACGCCACCGGTCGAGGCGCAGGGCGCGCGCGCCGCCCATTCGAGCGCGGCATCGAGGTGCGGCACCTCGATGACGAAGAAGCCGCCGAGCTGCTCCTTGGTGTCGGCGAAGGGGCCGTCCTGCACCTGGCGCTGCTCGCCGCGCACGCGCAGCGAGGTGGCGGTGGTGGGGGGCAGCAGCCCCTCGCCGCTGAGCGCCGCACCCGACTGGTACATGGCGCCGACATAGGCGGTCCAACTGGCCTTCCAGGCCTCGGCGCGTTCGTCACCGTACCTGGCGAGGTCGTCGGGGGTCACGTAGAACATCAACATGTATTGCATGGTTCGCTCCTGACAGAGAGGGTTGTGAGCAGTATGGCTCGCTCCATGACGCGGCAGCCGGGCGGGTTTCGACAGCAGCGCGCCCCTTTTTTGTCGGCCGCCCCGCGATGGGCTATCGTTTATCTCCAACACGTACCTGAGACGACTCATGCTGACGCTCCCCACCTACGACGATGTCGTCGCCGCCGCCACGCGGCTGCAGGGCCATGCCCACCGCACGCCCGTGCTGCGCTCTGCCACCGCGGACGCGCGTTCGGGCGCGCAGTTCTTCTTCAAGTGCGAGAACTTCCAGCGCATGGGCGCGTTCAAGTTCCGCGGCGCCTTCAACGCGTTGTCGAAGTTCGATGCCGCGCAACGCAAGGCAGGCGCCATTGCGTTTTCATCGGGCAACCACGCGCAGGCCGTTGCGTTGTCGGCGCGGCTGCTCGGCATGCCGACGGCGATCGTGATGCCGCACGACGCGCCCGCGGCCAAGCTTGCGGCCACGCGCGGCTACGGCGCCGAGGTGGTGCAGTACGACCGCTTCACCGAAGATCGCGAGGCCGTCACGAAGCGGCTGGCCGATGAACGCGGCATGACCCTGATCCCGCCTTACGACCATCCCGACGTGATCGCGGGGCAGGGCACCACGGCGAAGGAACTGTTCGAAGAGGTCGGGCCGCTCGATGCGCTGTACGTGTGCCTGGGCGGCGGCGGGCTCACCAGTGGTTGCGCGCTCGCCGCCCGCGCGCTGGCGCCGCACTGCGAGGTCTACGGCGTCGAGCCGGAAGCCGGCAACGATGGGCAGCAGTCGTTTCGGCGCGGCGAGATCGTGCACATCGACACGCCCAGGACCATCGCCGATGGCGCACAGACGCAGCACCTCGGCCAGTACACGTTCGGCGTCATCCGGCGCGACGTGACCGACATCCACACGGTGAGCGACGCGCAGCTGGTCGAGGCGATGCGCTTCTTCGCGGAGCGCATGAAGATGGTGGTGGAGCCGACCGGTTGCCTCGCGTTCGCAGCGGCGTGCGCGGCCGGCGATGCGGTGCGGGGCAAGCGGGTGGGCGTGATCGTGAGCGGCGGCAACGTCGACCTGGCGCGTTACGCGGCAATGCTCACCGGAGCAGGCGCATGAACGCCGACATCCATTCCTACGAACCGCGGCTCGGCCACGGCCTGCCGCACGACCCGTTCAACGCGATCGTCGGCCCGCGCCCGATCGGCTGGATCTCGTCGCGCGGCGAGGGCGGAGCAGTGAACCTCGCGCCGTACAGTTTCTTCAACGGTTTCAACTACACGCCGCCGATCGTCGGCTTTGCGAGCATCGGTTTCAAGGACACCGTGCGCAACGTGCTTCAGACGCGCGAGTTCGTGTGGAACCTCGCCACGCGTGCACTCGCCGAGCAGATGAACGCCAGCTGTGCCGCGGTGGCGCCGGAAGTCAACGAATTCGAACTCGCAGGGCTCACGCAGGCACCTTCGCGGCTGGTCGGGCCGCCACGCGTGGCCGAGAGTCCCGTGGCGTTCGAATGCCGGCTGACCCAGTCGTTCCAGCTGCAGGACGCCCACGGCGCGCCGGTCGACAGCTGGATGGTGCTGGGTGAGGTGGTGGCGGTTCACATCGACCGTGCGATGCTGAAGGACGGGGTCTACGACACCGCCGCGGCGCGCCCGATCCTGCGGGGCGGCGGGCCGGCCGATTACTTCGAGATCTCGCCGGAAACGCGCTTCCGGATGTTTCGCCCGCGCTGAGGACGGGAGCGGTCGCTCAGTGGGTCTGCGCTAGCAGGCGGTCGGACGAGACCACCAATTCCTCGCCGATCACCGGCAGGCGCATGTAATCGGCCAGGTGCAGGTCGTCCGGTACGGTATCGACGATCTGTTCCATGTAGGCGGGATGGTGAGGCCTGCGCAGCAGCGCCTCGGTGCCGGCATGGCCCAGCCGCTGGCGGATCATCTCGCAGCGGGTGCGCAGCATCTTGATCACACGCTGCTCGGCTTCGAGCAGCGCCACGCGGGCGGCGAACCACGGCGCGAATTCGGGCGCGGTCGGCCACGACTGCGGCGGCTGCAAGGCCCAGAAATCCTTGCTGCGGCGCGGCAATGCGGCATAGGCGGCCATGTCCGCCTGGTAGGCCCTTTCAAGAGCGTCGGTCACTTCCCGATATTCTTCACGCAAGCTGGCCATGTCAATTTCCTGATGTCCTGGACGCGAGTATGAATGTCACAAACGGTTTCCGAGCGTCTTTTCGATGACATTTGAAAATATTTCTTGACATTTTCAAACCAGGCTAATTCGTTCGACTTACTTTCGCGCTATCGCGTCATCGCGCAATGCCGTCCGCACGCAAATGCAGCACCCGATCGGCCCGCGCAGCGGCTGCTTCGGAATGGGTCACGAGTACCAGCGACGTGCCGTGCTCGCGCACCTGGGCGACCAGCACATCCATGACGCGTGCAGCGGTCGTGGGATCGAGGTTTCCAGTGGGTTCGTCCGCCAGCACCAGTCCGGGTTTGTGGACCAGCGCGCGCGCGATCGCCACGCGCTGCAACTGGCCGCCGGAGAGCTGCTGCGGCAGGCGTGCGCCCAGGCCTTCCAGGCCGACGATGTCGAGCATGCGCTGTACCCGCGGATCGTCGCGTTGGCCCAGCAGCATCAGCGGCAGCCCGACGTTCTGCGCCACGTCCAGGTGCGGCAGCACATGGAAGGCCTGGAACACGAAGCCCACGTGACGACGACGCCACAACGCGCGCGATTCGTCGTCGAGCGTGCCGAGATCGGTGCCCTCGTGCTGCACGGTGCCGCTGTCCCAGCTGTCGAGGCCGGCCATGCAGTTGAGCAGGGTCGATTTGCCCACGCCCGATTCGCCGACGATGGCCACGAACTCGCCGGCCGCGACCTCGAGCGAGACATGTTCGAACACGGCGACCTCGCCATAGCGCTTGCCCAGGTTGTCCAGCTTCAGGCGCATTCGATCTCCATTGCCGCGTGCACGAGCCGATCGCTCGCGTCCGCGGCATCGGCCTCGAACACGCGACGCTTCGGCATGCTGCGCAACCAGGTGATCTGCCGTTTGGCGAGCTGCCGCGTGGCGGCGATGCCGCGCTCGCGCAGCTCGGCCATCGAGCCATCGCCGTCGAGAAACGACCACGCTTGCCGGTAGCCCACGCAGCGCATCGAAGGCATGTCCGGCGCAAGGTCGCCGCGCGCGCGCAGTTGGCGCACCTCGTCGAGAAAGCCAGCGTCGAGCATGGCCTCGAAACGCCGGGCAATGCGTGCGTGGAGCCAGGCGCGGTCGGACGGTTCGAGCGACAGCAGCAGCCCGTTCGATGCGGGTGCGGCCTGGTCATCGCTGGCCCGATGAAAGTGCGACAGCGGCCGGCCGCTGGTGTGCCACACCTCGAGCGCGCGCTGGATGCGCTGGCTGTCGTTGGGCGCGAGCCGTGCTGCCGTCGACGGGTCGATCGCGGCCAGCTTCGCGTGCATTGCGGGCCAGCCAAGCGCTGCGCCTTCTGCATCGAGCTGCGCACGCACGGCCGGGTCGGCGGCGGGCATCGCGTCGATGCCATCGATCAGCGCCTTGTAGTACAGCATGGTGCCGCCCACCAGCAGCGGCAGCCGGCCGCGCGCGCGGATCTCGCCGATCAGCCGCGTCGCGTCGGCCGCGAAGGCGGCGGCGTTGTAGCTGTCGCGCGGATCGCGGATATCGATCAGGTGGTGCGGCACCTCGGCCATTTCAGCGGGGCTCGGCTTGGCCGTGCCGATGTCCATGCCGCGGTAGACCAGCGCCGAATCGACACTCACGATTTCCACCGGACGCCGGCGCGCCAGCGCCAGCGCCGCATCGGTCTTGCCGCAGGCGGTCGGGCCGGCGATGCCGAGCCAATGCACGCGATGCCTCACGATGCCGTGCGCGCATCGCCGTGGCGGGCCACGAGCGTCCACGCCACCAGCGCCGTCACGGCGCCCCAGAACGCCATGCCGCTGGCCAGCGCGAACAACGCGGAATCCGGCAGCAGTCCGAGCCATTGGCCCGTGCAGAACGCCGTCACCATCTGCAGAAAACCATTGAGCGCCGAGGCCGCTCCCGCCGACTGCGGGAAAGGCCCGACGGCGCCGCTGGTGCTGCAGGGCTGATGGATGCCGTGAGCCACCATGAACACCCACACCGGCGCGACCAGCGCCCAGCTTTCGCGCACGCCCAGCGACACCAACAGTGCCAGGCCGCCGCCGCCCGCCAGCGAAAGCGCGCCCGCCACCGCCACGGTGCGGCGCACGCCGAGTCGCGGCACCAGCCGGCGGCAGACGAAAGTGCCCGCGATATAGGCCATCGCGGTCGTCATCATCAGCAGGCCGTACCCGGTGCGCGACATGCCCCCTTCGCCCACGAAGACGAAAGACGACGCGGCCAGCAACGTGAACAGCCCGCAGTACGTGGCGCTGGACAACGCGGTGAACGCCAGAAAGGTCCGGTTCGCGACGATGCCCCGCCAAGTGCCGAACAGCACGCGCGGAGCAAGCGCCCGCGGGTTGCGGCACGGCACCGTCTCCACGTAGCGCCAGACCACCAGCACCAAGGCGGCTGCGCCGAAGACGGCCAGGGCGGCCAGCGCCGCGCGCCAATGCATCAGGTCCGCGAGCAGGCCACCCAGCGGCGCGCAGACGCAGGCGATGACGCCGAGCCCGGTGAAGGCGCGCGACATCACGCGGGCACCTTCGAGAGGCTGGTAGAGGTCGCGCACGATGGCCCGCGCGCACATCACGGACGCGCCCATGGCCGCGCCCTGCAGCGTTCGCCACAGCACCAGCAGCGTCATCGAGGGCGCGAACGCCGAGCCGACGGCGGCCAGCAAATAGGCGCCGAGTCCGATCAGCAGCACGGGTCGGCGGCCGAAACGATCCGACAGAGGCCCCCAGATCAGCTGGGAGAACCCGAACGACAGCAGCAACGCGGTCAACGTCAGGCGGGTCTGCGAAGGCGTGGCCGAAAAGTCGGCCGCGATGGCCGGCAGCGTCGGGAGGTAGAGGTCGGAGGTGATCGGCTGAATGCCGAGCAGCAGCGCCAGCATCACGACCACCAGCCCGGGCGACATGCGGACGGCGCGCGGTGCGGAAAGGGATGCGACCGGCGCGGCAGTGGAGGGCATTGCCCGAGGGTAACAAATGACGATACGCGCGAGAGGCAGACGAACCTGCCTGCGCCGCGCTCAGCTGGCGCGGTCGCGCGGCAGCAGCAGCGCGCGCTGCTGGCGCGCGGTCAGCGTCGGTTCCGCGGCGGGCTTCATGCGAAAGAACTGCTCGAGGGCTGCGCGGTACTGCAGTTCACCCACCGTGTTGGTGCTGTGGTGCGAACCACCCTTCACGAGCACGAAGAGCTTCGGAACCGTGGCCGCGTCGTACAGCTTGCGGCCGAGTTCGGGCCGGATCAGGTTGTCGAGCGCACCATGCACCACCAGCAGCGGGGCACCGATGTCCTTGACCTTGCGAATGGCTTCGAAGCGCTGCGTGAGAAACGGCCCGAACGGTAGCCAACCCCATTTGAAGCTGCTGACCACGTCCGAAATGCTCGTGAACGTACCCTCGACGATGGTGCCGCTCTCGTCTTTGACATGCGCAGCCAGATCGATGCCGATCGCCCCGCCCAGCGAATGACCGAAGATGTAACGGCGCTGCTGCGGGTGATGCGCTGCGAGCCACGCCCACGCAGCCTGGGCGTCCTCGCGGGCCATGTCTTCTGAGGGTAAACCCTTGGTACTCTTGCCGAAACCGCGGTAGTCGATGGCCAGGACCGAGAACCCCAGTTCGTGCATCCGCTGGATCCGGGGCGCCGAGCCCGCCACGTTGTACCGTGCCCCATGAAGGTACAGCAGCACGGGCGTGTCGGCTGATGCCGGCGCATCGCCGATCCAGAGGCCGTGCAGGCGGGCAGGCTCGCCAGTCAGGGACGACTTGAAGTCGATCCAGACGTCCTTCATGCCGGCTGTCTGAGCGGCGCTGTTGCCCCAACTCATGTCGCTGGGCTGGAAGATCCACTCGCGCTGGCGTTCGTCCAGCGCGGAGCAGCCGCCCGCAAACAGCGTGAACAAAGCGATGACCAGTGCAAACAGGGACCAACGTTTCATGGGTGCCAGAAGGAGATCAGGCTGGCTCGGAAGTTCCGCGCGGCCAGCCAGCGAAAGCCACGACGAGGCCATGCAACGCCCGTGCCCGGCGTTTCGCTGACAAAGGTTTCCCCGTGTTACCGGCCCCGGAGGAACAGGCTGTCGAGATCGCGGATCGACACTTGCCGCCAGGTCGGGCGGCCATGGTTGCACTGGTCGGACCGCTCCGTGGCCTCCATCTGGCGCAGCAGCGCGTTCATTTCGTCCAGCGTCAGCCGGCGATTGGCGCGCACCGCGCCATGGCAGGCCATGGTCGACAGCAGTTCGTTGCGGGCCCGGTGCACCACGGTGCTGGCGTCGTGCTGGGCCAGTTCCGCCAGCACGCTGCGCGCGAGGTCGACCGGGTCGCCGTCGGCCAGTGGGCCTGGCACCGCACGCACCGCCAGCGTGCGCGGCGAGAACGGAGCAATCTCCAGCCCCAGGGTGGCCAGCACATCCGCGCAGGTTTCGGCCGTTGCGACTTCCTGAGGCGAGGCCGCGAAGGTGGCCGGGATCAGCAAGGGCTGGCTCGCGATGGCGGCCCCGTCGAGCTGGTTCTTGAGCCGCTCGTAGACGATCCGCTCGTGCGCCGCGTGCATGTCGACGATCACCAGGCCCTGGCTGTTCTCGGCCAGCACATAGATGCCCTGCAACTGGGCGATGGCGCGGCCGAGCGGCCAGGCGTCCCCGGGGACGGGAAGGTTCGGTGCCGCGGCGGGCGGCGGCGCAGCGGCCGGCTCGACACGTCGCTCGGGCCACATCGCCGCCGCATCGCCCAGGCCGCGCTCCGCGGCGAAGTGCATCGCGGGCTGGGTCCACGGCGCCGGGCCGCTGGCTGCAGGCTTGAAGAAGGGCGCGGCGGGCGTGGCAACGGATTCGCCCGCACGCGGCGCGGCCAGCGCGTTCTCGATCGCATGGCGCACCGCCTGGTGCACTTCGCGGCCATCGCGAAAGCGCACCTCGATCTTGGTCGGGTGGACATTCACATCGACGCGCGCCGGATCGATGTCGAGGTGCAGCGCATAAACCGGCTGGCGGTGGCCGTGCAGCACGTCCTCGTAGGCGCTGCGGGCGGCATGCGCCAACACCTTGTCGCGCACGAAGCGGCCGTTGACGTAGAAGAACTGCTGGTCGGGACGCGAGCGCGCCGCGTCCGGAATGCCGGCCCGGCCATGCACGCGCACCGCACCGCTTTCGTGGGCGACGGCCACGCTCTGCGCCACGAACTCGTCGCCCAGAACGTCGGCGAGCCGCTGCAAGGCCGGGTCGTGGCCCGCGGCGCCGCGCCATTGCTCGACCAGCCGGCCGTCGTGCCAGATCGCGAAGCCCACGTCGGGCCGCGCCAGCGCATGGCGGCGCACTGCCTCCACGCAATGCGCGAGTTCGGTCGCGTCGGTCTTGAGGAACTTGCGACGTGCGGGGGTCGCATAAAACAGCTCGCGCACCTCGAGCGTACTGCCGACCGCGCGCGCCACCGGACGCAGTTCGCCAGTGCGACCGTCCAGGGCCCAGGCGGCATCTGCCCCGATCGCTCGCGAAAGCAGTGAAAGGTCCGCGATGGCATTGATCGCCGCCAGCGCCTCACCGCGAAAGCCCATGGTGCCGACCGTTTCGAGCTCGCCCAGGCTTGCAATCTTGCTGGTGGCGTGTCGGCGCAGCGCCACCACGAGTTCATCGCGTGGAATGCCGGCGCCGTCGTCTTCCACCGAGATCAGGCGCACCCCGCCGGCCGAGAGCCGAACCGTGATCTCGCGCGCGCCGGCATCGAGCGCGTTGTCGAGCAGTTCGCGCACCACCGAGGCCGGACGCTCGACCACTTCTCCGGCTGCGATCTGGCTGATCAGCTCGTCGGGGAGTTCGCGGATCGGGCGACGGACGGCAGTGGGGGAGAGCGGGGCGTTCACAGCGCGATTCTAGGAGTCGATGGTCGGGATAATGGCGGCATGGAACTCATCAGCTTTCTCGTCGATTTCATCCTGCACGTCGACAAACACCTCGAAGCCTTCGTCGTCGCCTACGGACCGTGGGTCTATGCGCTGTTGTTCCTGATCGTCTTCGTTGAAACAGGCGTGGTGGTGATGCCGTTCCTGCCCGGCGACTCGCTGTTGTTCATCGTCGGCGCGCTGTGCGGCGCGGGGCTGATGAGTCTGCCCATCGCGTGTGCGGTGCTGATCGCGGCGGCCATCCTGGGCGACCAGTGCAACTACACGATCGGCCGCGCGATCGGGCCGAAGGTGTTCCAGTGGGAAAGCTCGCGCTTCTTCAACCGCAAGGCGTTCGATCAGGCGCATGCGTTCTACGAGCGCTATGGCGGTATCACGGTGATCCTCGCACGCTTCATGCCATTCATCCGCACGTTCGCGCCGTTCGTGGCGGGTGTGGCGGCGATGAGCCGCGCCAAGTTCA
Organism: Variovorax sp.; assembly: GCA_004211245.1. Lineage (GTDB taxonomy): Bacteria > Pseudomonadota > Gammaproteobacteria > Burkholderiales > Burkholderiaceae_C > Variovorax. The sequence goes on along the minus strand of SEGN01000046.1, from coordinate 13,143 downwards.
CCGCATACAACGTGATCGGTGCCTTGATCTGGGTGCTCGGGATCGCCACCGCAGGCTACTTCTTCGGCAACCTGCCCTTCGTGCGCCAGCACCTCGACAAGATCATCTGGGCGCTGATCTTCATCCCGGGGCTGATTGCGCTGTTCGGTGCCTGGCGTGCAGGACGGGCCGAGCGACGGCAGAGCGCCGCGTGAACTACTGCCTGTGAACCCGGCTCGTATGCCATGCGGCCTGTTGCGCGCGGCCCCTCAATGCGTAGCATCGGGCGCATGCAATCTCCTGCCACCGACAGCGCCGAATACGCAGAGCTGCTCGAACACATCGGTTCCGCGGTCCGCCTGCCGGCGGCGCCCGGGGACGATGCCCCGAGCCGCTTCGACTGGATGGCGCGCGCCTCGGCGATGACGCACACTCTCGTGGCCCTGACGGCTGCGGCAGTCCGACCGCGGCACTGACATCCCTCGGCCAAAAAAAAAAGCGTGTCATCGACACGCCTTTTTTTTATGGAACCGCAATCAGTAGCGAGGACCGTTGTTCGGGTAATAGCGCCCTTGGTCGTAGTAACTGTTGTTGTAGTTGCGCTCGTCCGCATTGCGTCCGACCTGGTTGCCGATGATGCCGCCGATGGCAGCGCCACCCACGGTCGATGCGGTGTTGCCGCCGATCGCGTTGCCGATCAGCGCACCGCCGACAGCACCGACACCGGTGCCGAGATTCTGGTTCGGGCCACTGGCGCAGCCGGCCAGGGTCATGACGGAGGTTGCGGCCGCAGCCGCGATACACAGACGTAATTTCATGCTGTCCACCTTTCGTTTGAATGGATGAGTCCATTGTGCGAAGGGGTCGGCGCGCCGGTGTAGGAGCCGGCCGCGGCCCCGTGCGCGACAGGCGGCGCTAAAGAGCGGCGACTAAAGCTGGCGGCTGCGCGCCAGCGGCGGATTCTGCGCAAAGTAGCGTTGGATGCCGCGCATCAGCGCATCGGCCAGATCGTCCTGGTAAGCGGCGCTGCGCAGGTTGGCCTCTTCCTCCGGGTTGCTGATGAAAGCCGTCTCGACCAGCACGCTCGGAATGTCGGGCGCCTTCAACACCGCAAAGCCGGCCTGCTCGACCGAGGCCTTGTGCAGCCGCGCGCCGATGCCGCGGATCTCGCCGAGCATGGCACTGCCGAGCTTCAGGCTGTCGTTGATCTGTGCCGTCGTGCTCATGTCGAGCAGAGCGCGCTGTACCTGTGCCTCGTGAGCGCCGACATTCACGCCACCCACCTTGTCGGCTTCGTTTTCCTTGTTGGCCATCCAGCGTGCGGCGCTGCTCGATGCGCCGCCCTGGCTCAACGCGAACACGCTGGCGCCGCGCGCGGCCGGCGTGGTGAAGGCGTCGGCATGAATGCTCACGAACAAGTCGGCCTGCACGCGCCGCGCCTTCTGTACCCGCACACCCAGCGGCACGAAGAAATCGGCGTCACGCGTCATGAACGCGCGCATCGGGCTGCCGTTGACGCTGCTGGCATTGATGCGGCTGCGCAGCTTGTGGGCCACCTGCAGCACGATGTCTTTCTCGCGCGTGCCGGCCGGGCCGATGGCGCCCGGGTCTTCGCCACCATGCCCGGGGTCCAGCGCGATGATGATCAACCGGTCGGTTCGGCTGGCCGTCGCCACGCTCGGCGCCACGGGGGCGGCCGGCGCCGCCGGCGGTGGCTTGGCCGGCGCGGTGCCGACCAGTGGCGGCAACGGGGGCGGGGCGGACAGTGTCGGCGGCGGATTGGCACTGCCGGGCCCCACGTTCGGTGCGGCCGGGCCGGGGCGCATCGATTGCTGGGCCATCAGGTCGCCGAGCGGATCGACGGCCGGCTGCGCCGCTCGGGTGGCTCCCGGCACTTCACCAGGTCGCGCCAGCGCACGGGGCGCGATGCCGGCAACGGTGGTGTCGGCGTTGCCTTTGGCGGTGGAGGCCGGTGCGTCGCGCAGGCGCTCCGCGATGAGCGCCTCCATCGGGTCGACCGCTTGTTGCGGGTACAGATCGAGCACCAGCCGATGCCGGTAGGCCGCGATCGGCGCGAGCGAGAAAACCTGCGGCAGCACGGCCTGCTTGAGGTCGAACACGATACGCACCACGTTCGGTGCGTTCTGGCCGACCCGCAGGCCGTTGATGAACGGATCGCCGGGCTTGATCTTTCCGACCAGTTCGCGCAGCGCCGGGTTGAGCTCGATGCCCTCGATGTCGACGGCCAGCCGCGGCGGGCTTCCTACCACCAGTTGCTGCGATTGAAGCCGTGCGTCGGATTCGATGGTGACGCGCGTGTAGTCGGCAGCGGGCCACACACGCACGGCCATGATGGTGGCGCCGCGTGCGATCTCCTGCACGCCGAGCAGCAGCACCAGGCTGCCGGCCTTCATCAACCGCCGGCGTTCGGGGTGCTGCACGCTCATGCGTCGAGCTCGGCCAGCATGGTGCGGCCGCGCGGGGTGCGCGCGCGCAGGGTCACGGTGCGTGTCTGATCGGTCATTGCTTCGATTTTAATAGCAAGGTCGGCAAGCGGAGTGCGGCCTGCCGCGTTATCTGGCCATTCGGCCAGCTTGAGGCCGGGGCCCGCGAAAATGTCACGGAAACCGGCATCTTCCCATTCGTCCGGGTCGCTGAATCGGTAGAAGTCGAAGTGGAAGACGGCCAGGCCGTCGGTTCTACAATCGGCAGGTGATCGGCAGCCATCCACTCGTTCTTCGTATTCAGGCGCTGGCCCGGGAACTGGGATTCTCCCAAATCGGGGTGGCAGGCATCGACCTGTCGAGCGCGGAAGCGGGTCTGATGCAGTGGCTGGCCGAAGGGTTCCACGGCGAGATGCATTACATGGCCGCGCATGGCGCCCGGCGCGCGCGGCCGGCCGAGCTGGTGCCCGGCACGGTGAGCGTGATCACGGCACGCATGGACTATCTGCCGCACGGGACACCGGAAGGCTGGCAGGCCATCGAGTTCGATCGCCTCGCGCGGCCCGGCGAAGCCATCGTGTCGCTCTATGCGCGGGGCCGCGACTATCACAAGGTATTGCGGTCGCGGCTGCAGAAACTGGCGGATCGCATCGGCGCGGAAGTCGGCCCGTTCGGTCACCGCGTCTTCACCGACTCGGCGCCGGTGCTCGAGGCGGAACTCGCCTCGCGCAGCGGGCAGGGCTGGCGCGGCAAGCACACGCTCGTGCTCGACCGGGATGCGGGGTCGATGTTCTTTCTGGGCGAGATCTATGTCGACATGGCGCTGCCCGCCAGCGCACCGGTGACGCCGCATTGCGGCAGCTGCAGCGCCTGCATCGAGGTGTGCCCCACACAGGCGATCCTGAGCCCGCACCGGCTCGACGCACGGCGCTGCATCTCTTATCTGACCATCGAGCACGCGGGGCCGATTCCGATCGAACTGCGCGCGCTGATCGGCAACCGCATCTACGGCTGCGACGACTGCCAGCTGATCTGTCCGTGGAACAAGTTCGCGCAGCGCAGCGCGTTGCCCGACTTCGATCCGCGCGAGGGCATGACCGGACGGCATCTGACCGAGCTGTTCGCCTGGACCGAGGACGAATTCCTGAGTCTCACCGAAGGCAGTCCGATTCGCCGCATCGGCCACGAGCGGTGGTTGCGCAACGTGGCCGTGGGGCTCGGCAATGCGCTGGCCGCAGCGCCCGGCGATCAGGCTGTCGTTGCCGCGCTCGGTGCGCGCGCGGAACACCCGAGCGCGCTGGTGCGCGAGCATGTCGAATGGGCTCTGTCTCAGCGCAGCACGCCCAGCGCGAACGGCAGGCTCACCACGCCCAGCAGCGTCGACAGCGTCACCAGGCCCGCCACGAACGGTCCGTTGTAGCCCATGCGTGCGGCCAGCACGTAGGCGCTCGACGCCGTGGGCACCGCGGAAAAGGCCATGAGCACAGTGGCCTGCAGGGACTCCAGTCGCAGCAGTCGAACCAGGCCGAATGCCACCAGCGGCAGGACCAGATGCCGGATCGCCAGCACCGACACCGCCAGCACCTTGCCGCGTGCCAGCGTCGCGAACTGCATGCCGGCGCCGGCCGCCATCAGGCCGAGCGCCAGCGACGCAGCACCGATGCGCGTGAGCGTGGGTTCGAGCCAGACCGGCACTGCGAACCCCAACACATTGGCCAGCAGGCCCGATGCGGTGGCGATGATCAGCGGGTTGCGCACCAGCTGGCGCACGAACCCGGTTTGCGCATGCCGCGCCATCGGCCATACCGCCGCCACGTTCAGCAGGGGCACGCAAACCCCGATCAGCACGGCGATCAGCAGCAATCCCTGCGCACCGGCGAGCCGGTCGGCCAGCGCCAGGCAGATGAAGGAGTTGAAGCGAAACGCGACCTGCGTGCTGGCCGCATGGTCGCTGCGGTCGATGCGCTTGCCCAGCCACGGCAGGTGCGGCAGCGCGTACGCCAGCGCAATGCCGCACAGGCTCATGGCGACACCGGCCGTGAGCAGGTTCGAAGTGGCGACGAAGTCGAGCGGGCTGCGCACGATCGAATGGAACAGCAACACCGGGAACAAAAAATAGTAGACCAGGCTTTCGACCTGATCCCAGACGCGGCGGTCGAGCGCGGTGTAGCGGCAGAGCAGCCAGCCGCAGGCGATCAGCGAGAAATCGGGAAAGAGCAGTTGCGCATAGTTCACCGCTTCGAGCATAAACCGCGGCTTCCGTGGGTATTCCAGAGCACGGCCTGCGCGCCCGACCCGCTAGCATTCGGCTCTTGTGTATTTTCTGAAATGAACAGGAGCTGACCGATGATCCAACGCCGTCGATGGAGTGCCATGGCAGGTGCTGCTGCACTGATCGCAATCGCGGGCCCGAGCTGGGCCCAGGGCTACCCGAACAAGCCGGTGGAACTGAGCGTGCCGTTCGCACCGGGCGGCACCACCGATATCGTTGCGCGTGTGATTTCCGAGCCGCTCGCCAAGGCGCTCGGACAGCCGGTGGTGGTGATCAACCGCGCCGGCGGCGGCGGCATCGTGGGCGCGGCGGAAACGGCCCGGGCTGCGCCCGATGGCTACAAGCTCGGTGTGGCGACGGTGTCGAGCACGGCGGCCAATCCGGCCATCAACCCGAAGACGCCGTACGACCCGATCAACGACTTCACCCCGATCACCAACATCGCCGCCACGCCCAACATCATTGCGGTGAACCCGAGCTTTCCTGCGAAGAACTACGCACAGTTCGTGGCCGAACTCAAGAAGAGCCCCGGAAAGTATTCCTATGCTTCTTCCGGCACCGGCGGCATCGGGCACCTGCTGATGGAGCTGTACAAGAGCCTCACCGGGACTTTCGTCACCCACATTCCTTACCGTGGTGCGGGCCCGGCGCTCAACGACGTCGTGGCCGGGCAGGTGCCGATCATGTTCGACAACATCCCTTCGGCCATGCCATTCATCAAGGCCGGCAAGCTGGTGCCGATCGTGGTGTCGGCTCCGCAACGCCTGAAGGAACTGCCCGATGTCCCGACCTTCAAGGAAGTGGGGCTCGAGCCGGTGAACCGCATGGCGTACTACGGCATCCTCGGTCCGAAGGGTCTGCCGAAGGAAGTGGTCGACAAGATTGCCGATGGCGTCAAGAAGTCCGTGGAAGACCCGGCGGTGCGCAGGCGCATCGAGGACACCGGCTCGTTGATCGTGGCCAACACGCCCGAGCAGTTCGCGGCGCAGATCAAGGCCGAGTTCGCGGTCTACAAGGATGTCGTCGCCAAGCAGAAGCTCAAGCTCGACTGACGCGCGGGCTGCGTGTGCGCCAAGCCGCCGCGAGGCGGCTTTTTCTTTTTTGGGTATGGTTCGGACATGACCGCCGCCGCCGCCGCGCAAAGCACCGCCATCGATGAATTTGTCGATGCGCTGTGGCTCGAGAACGGCCTGTCGAACAACACGCTCGCGGCTTACCGGCGCGACCTCGAACTGTTCGAGCGCTGGCTTGCCGAACGCGGCACCGCGCTGGACGCTGCGCAGGAGCACGACTTGCACGCCTACATGGGCGCACGGCTTGCCGACAAGGGCAAGGCCACTTCGGCGAACCGGCGGCTCACCGTATTCAAACGCTACTATCGCTGGGCGCTGCGCGAGCGCCGCATTGCCGCCGACCCGACGCTGCGTCTCAGCCCGGCACGGCAGGCGATGCGCGTGCCGAAGACCTTGTCGGAGCAACAGGTGGAAGACCTGCTCGCCGCGCCCGAGGTCGACACACCGCTCGGCCTTCGCGATCGCGCAATGCTCGAGCTGATGTACGCGAGCGGCCTGCGCGTGAGCGAACTGGTCACGCTCAAAGTGTTCGACATGAGTCTCAACGACGGGGTGCTGCGCATCCTCGGCAAGGGCAGCAAGGAGCGGCTGGTGCCGTTCGGCGGCGAGGCCCGCAGGTGGATCGAACGCTACCTGGCCGAAGCGCGGGCCGAGATTCTCGACGCCCAGCAGACGCCGGACCTGTTCGTCACCGCACGCGGCGCCGGCATGACGCGCGTGATGTTCTGGATCATCGTGAAGAAGCACGCCCTGCATGCCGGCATCCGCGTGCCGCTGTCGCCGCACACGTTGCGCCACGCCTTCGCCACCCATCTGCTCAACCACGGGGCGGACCTGCGCGCGGTCCAGCTGTTGCTGGGCCACGCCGACATCTCGACGACGACCATCTACACCCACGTGGCGCGCGAGCGCCTGAAGCAACTGCATGCGCAGCACCATCCGCGCGGTTGAGTTCGCGATGCCGATGCGCATCGGCTGCGCGGGCTGGAGCCTGCCGCGCGACCAATGGCCGCACTTCGCGGCCGAGGGCTCGCATCTCGAACGCTATGCCGGCGTTTTCGACGCCGTGGAGATCGATACCTCCTTCCATCGGCCGCATCGGCGCGAGACCTATGCGCGCTGGGCCGACAGCACGCCCGCAAGGTTTCGCTTCGCGGTGAAGCTGCCGAAGGCCATCACGCACGAGCGCAGGTTGATCGATGCGATGTCGCCGCTCGATGAGTTCATGGCCCAGGTCGCGGGGCTGGGCGACAAGCTCGGCTGCCTGGTCGTGCAGTTGCCGCCGAGCCTCGCGTTCGATGCGGACCCGGTCGGGCGCTTTCTGGTCGCGCTGCGTCGCAGGCATGCCGGTCCCGTTGCACTCGAGCCGCGGCATGCGAGCTGGTTCGAGCCAACCGCCGATGCGCTGCTTGCGCGCCACGCGGTGGCACGCGTGCTCGCCGATCCCGTGCTTCATCCGCTGGCCGCGGCACCCGGTGGGTGGCCAGCGCTGATCTATCTTCGCCTGCACGGGTCGCCGCGTCGCTACTGGTCGCGCTACGAGGACGGGTTGCTCGTGCAGCTGGCCGACCGCTTGCGACTGGCGCAGGAGGGCGGTTCGGCATGCTGGTGCATCTTCGACAACACGGCCGGCGGCGAAGCGATCGGCAATGCACTCACGCTGCGTCAACATCTCGATGGAAAATCCCCTTCATGAAAAAACTCATCCTCGCGTTGGCCTGCTGCGCCGCGACCACCCTGGCCATGGCGCAGGGCTATCCCGCCAAGCCCATTCGCATGATCGTGGGCTACCCACCCGGCGGCGGCATCGACTTCGCCGCGCGCACCGTGCAGCTGCCGCTGCAGGAGGCGCTCAAGGGCACGATCGTGATCGACTACAAGCCGGGCGCGAGCGGCATGATTGCCGCCACCGAACTCACGCGCCAGCCCGCCGACGGCTACACGCTGCTGCTGGCCAACACCGGCCCGTTCGCCATCGCGCCATACCTGCAGAGCAAGCCGCCCTACGACCCAATCCGGCAGTTCACCTATATCGGCCAGATCAGCCAGGGCAGCTACATCGCGGTGACGCGGCCCGACCACCCGGCGAAGAACCTGAAGGATTTCGTCGCCTGGGCGAAGACGCAGGCGGGCAAGGTCAACTTCGCGTCGGGCGGCGCAGGCACCTCGACGCACCTGAACGGCGAACTGATGAACCAGGTGACCGGCCTCGACATGACGCATGTGCCGTACAAGGGCAGCGCGCCGGCGGTGCAGGAGCTGATCGGCGGCCAGACGCAGATCCTCATCGATGCCGGCAGCGTGCTGCTGCCGCAGATCAAGGGCGGAAAACTGAAGGCGCTGGCCGTGACGGGGCCGAAGCGCGACCCGCAACTGCCCGACGTGCCGACCGTGAAGGAACTGGGCCTGGGCGGCATGGAGGCGGTCGGCTTCCAGGGCATCGTCGGCCCCGCCAACATGCCGAAGGACGTGGTGGACAAGGTCTCCGGCGAGCTCGCGAAGCTGCTGGCGCAGCCGGACATCCAGGCCAAGTTCGCCGGCGCCGGCGCCGAAGTGCATTCGCAGGGCCCGGCCGAGTTCGCCGCGTTCGTCAAGGCAGACAACGAAAAGTGGGCGAAGCTCATCAAGGAGCGCAAGCTCCAGCTGGATTGACCGTCAGGAGAAGGCACCCATGACCGAACGCAAGCTGTACCTCGAAGACCTCACGGTCGGCGACCGCTTCCAGAGCGAGGGCCACGAACTCGACGCCGAACAGATCAAGGCCTTCGCGGTGCTGTTCGACCCGCAGCCGTTCCATACCGACGAAGAGGCGGCCAAGGGCACCTTCTTCGGCGGCCTCGCGGCCAGCGGATGGCACACGGCGTCGATCACGATGCGGCTGCTGGTGCAGAGCGGCATCCCGCTGGCCGACGGCATCATCGGCTCGGGCGGGCAGATCCATTGGCCGCAGCCGACCCGGCCCGGCGACGTGCTGCGTGTGGAGAGCGAAGTGATGGAGATCACCCCGTCGCGCTCCCGGCCCGACCGCGGCATGGTGCAGATGCGCTGCGAGACGCGCAACCAGCGTGGCGAGGTGCTGCAGCACTTTCTGCCGAAGCTGGTGGTGATGCGCAAGCCGTCCGCCTAGCAGGGCTGCGCGAGCGTCGCCATTTCCTCGTCGGTGAAGCCTGCGCGCGCGCGAGCCTCGAAGTTGAACGGCGCCCGCAGCCGCGGGGCGTCGTGTCGTCGGTACAGCACGCGGTAGTGTGCGATCGGGTCGAGCCCGTCGCGATGGCAGAGCCAGCGGTACCAGTGGTTGCCGATGGCCACATGGCCTACCTCGTCGCGCAGGATGATGTCGAGGATCGCGCTGGCGGCGCGTGCGTCGGGCGTGCCGATGCGCGTGAGCTTGGCCTGGATCAGCGGCGTCGCATCGAGGCCGCGCGCCTCCAGCGTGCGCGGTACCAGCGCCATGCGCGCGACGACGTCGTGTTTCGTCTTCTCGCACATCGTCCAGAGCCCGTCGTGCGCCGGGAAGTCGCCGTACTGCCAACCCATGCTGCGCAGATGCGCGTGCAGCAGCGTGAAGTGCTGCGCTTCTTCGTTCGCGACACGCCACCAGTCGTGGTAGTACGCCTCGGGCATGCCGCTGAATCGCCAGACGGCGTCGAGCGCGAGATTGATCGCATTGAACTCGATGTGGCAGATCGAATGGACCAGAGCCGCCCGGCCTTCGTCGGTGAACGGCGAGCGCTGCGGGACGGCGGTCGCAGCGACGCGCACGGGGCGCGCCGGGCGCCCCGGCACGCCGTCGTCGTGCGCCGTGCCGGCCAAGGCGTCGGGGGCGATGGGGCCGGCGGCGGCCCGTGCGGCGGCAGCATGCGTCGCGGCCACTTTCTGTTCGGGGTCGCTGATGCGCAACGCGGCCAGCGCACTCAATCGGTGGTGCATCCCTACAATTCTAGTTTTGACCCTGCAGGAGACTCCCACGATGGCCATCTACGAACTTGACGGCATCGCGCCGCAACTGGGCGAAGGCGCATGGATCGCCGACAGTGCGCAGGTGATGGGCAGCGTCATCCTCGGCGAGAACGCCAGCGTCTGGTTCGGCGCAGTGCTGCGCGGCGACACGGAAACCCTGACGATCGGGCGCAACTCGAATGTGCAGGACCTGTCCGTCCTGCACGCCGACATCGGCTGTCCGCTGACACTGGGCGAAAACGTCACGGTCGGCCACCAGGTGATGCTGCACGGCTGCACGGTCGGCGACAACTCGCTGATCGGCATCCAGGCCGTGGTCTTGAACAACGCGAGGATCGGCCGCAACTCCATCGTTGGCGCCGGCAGCGTGGTGACCGAGGGCAAGGAGTTTCCCGACAACTCGCTCATCATCGGTTCGCCGGCCAAGGTGGTTCGCACGCTCGACGAGAGCGCCTTCGCGAAACTGAAGCACAGCGCCGAGCACTATGTGGACAATGGCCGCCGCTACGCGAAGGGCCTGAAGAAGATTGGCTGAGCAAAAAGGATCGTTTTGAGCGAGTTGCACAAGTTTCTGTTCGACGGGCTGCCGGTGCGCGGCGTGATCGTTCGCCTCACCGACGCCTGGACGGAAATCCTGTCGCGGCGTGCCTCCAACACGGCGACCGGCGCCTACCCGACGCCCGTGCTGGAACTGCTCGGCGAGATGACCGCTGCGGCCGCGCTGATGCAGGCCAACATCAAGTACAACGGCGCGCTGATCCTGCAGGTGTTCGGCGACGGGCCGGTCAAGGTCGCGGTGGCCGAAGTGCAGGGCGACATGAGCCTGCGCGCCACGGCCAAGGTGCTGGGGGAAGTGCCGGCCGATGCACGCCTGCCCGACATGGTGAATGTGCACAACAAGGGCCGTTGCGCGATCACGCTCGATCCGAAGGACAAAGTGCCGGGGCAGCAGCCTTATCAGGGCGTGGTGCCGCTGTTCGGCGACCAGTTCGAGAAGCTCGACAAGCTGAGCGACGTGCTCGAGCACTACATGCTGCAGAGCGAACAGCTCGACACGACGCTGGTGCTCGCAGCCGACGACAAGGTGGCCGCCGGTCTGCTGATCCAGCGCCTGCCGGTGAAAGGCGAGGCCAACCTGTCGGGCAGCGGCGCGGCCCAGGCCAACGAGGACGAGATCGGCCGCAACGAGGACTACAACCGCATCTCGATCCTGGCGTCGAGCCTGACGCGCGACGAGTTGCTGACGCTCGACGTCGACACCATCCTGCACCGGCTGTTCTGGGAGGAGAAGGTACTGCGTTTCGAGCCGCAGGTCGGCGCACCGGGCCCGCACTTCGCCTGCACCTGCAGTCGCGAACGCGTGGCCGGCATGATCCGCGGCCTGGGTGAGGAGGAGGCGGACGAGATTCTGGCCGAGCGCGGCGACATCGAAGTCGGGTGCGACTTCTGCGGCAAGCAGTACCGCTTCGACGCGGTGGACGCGACCCGTATCTTCAAGTCGCCGGGAGACCAGCCGCCCGGCCCGGCCGCGCTCCAGTGAGCCGCCGACCTCAGTTCCGCCGCGCCACCAGGCCGCTGAACATGCGGTGCTCGCACTCCGGGTCGGAGCACTTCTCGCAGGACCAGCGCCATCCGTTGCCAGGTTCGGTTGACTCGCGCGTGCTCATGGCGTGGATGGCGTTCCACGCACTCGCGAGGCGCTGCTCGCCCGCGCCGTGCACCACCGAAAACGCCATGCCGCCCTCGACCAGCGCAGCGCGCACGCGGGCATCGACCGGCTCGCGCACGTGCGGGCCGTCGCGCTGCAGGCCATCCGCCACCCAGGGCAGGTCGAGTGCGGTCAGCAGCGTGATGGCGTAGCCGCGCTGCGCGGCGAGGGCGTCGGCGTGGAGCGAGCGGTCGGCGAACAGCATGTCGCTGTAGACGGCGGTCATGAGTGCCGTGGTGTCTGCCACCACCACACCGGAACTGGCGGCCACGGCGATGCGGCGCGTCTGCTCGGCGGCGATGGCCGGCTGCTCGTCGGGCCGCGGCGTGCGGCCCTCGCGCTCGCACCACTCGCGCAGGTATTCGCCGACCAGCGTGGTGGCGACACCGCGCCGCTGCAGGCGCGCGGCCAGTGCTCGCGCGAGTTCGGTCTTGCCGGTGCTTTCGGCACCCAGCACGGCGATCACGCTGCCCGTCGCCAGTGCCGGTGTCATGCGGGCGAGCGGCGCAGCCGGCCGCGCCAGGCCAGGTAGCCGGCCGCGCTGAGCACGGCGAACACGGCATACAGCCCGACGGTGAGCCACAGGCCCTTGTGGACGAAAAGGCCGATGCTCGCGACATTGACGCAGAACCACACGGCCCAGTTCTCGATGAACTTGCGGCCCAGCAGAAACTGTCCGACCAGGCTGAGGCCGGTCGCGAAGCCGTCCCACCACGGCACGTCACTGTCGGTGAAGCGCATCAGAAAGAGGCTCACGGCCGGCCAGGCCAGTGCGCAGGCGAGCAGTGTGAGCGCGAGTCCGCGCGGGGACAGTCGCGCGACGTGCAGCGTGCTGCCATCCGCCCGGTGTCCGCGCAGCCACTGCGTCCATCCCCACAACGCCACCACCGCGAAGAAGACCTGCAACCCCGCATCGCCGTAGATCCGGGCCTGCGCGAAAACAGCGAAATAGATCAGCGAACTCGCGATGGCGAGTGGCCAGCCCCAGTGGATCTCGCGCATGTTGCAGCCCACCATCACCAGCGCAAGCGTGGCGCCGACCAGTTCGAGCCAGGTGGTGGGCGCGCCCCACAGCACGAAGGCCGGGGCCGAGAGGAACTCCGGCATCCGGTAGGCAGGTCAGCGGGTGATCTGCACGAACACTTCGTTCGGCTTGACCATCCCGAGCTCCTGACGGGCACGCTCCTCGACCATCTCGAGGCCCTCCTGGAGATCGCGCACTTCCGAGCCGAGGCGGTCGTTGGCGACGGCCGCCTTCGCGTTGGCCTCCTTCTGGGTGGCAAGCTGGTCTTCGAGCCTGGCCACGTCCCGCATGCTGCCGCGCCCCGTCCACAGCTGCCACTGAAGGATCAGCAGGAGCAGGGCGAGGACGACCGGTACGACGATGCGGGACCGCATGGCGGGGCGTGGCTATCCGCGCAGGTTGTAGAACGCGGCGCGGCCGGGGTAGCTGGCGATGTCACCGAGATCTTCCTCGATGCGCAGCAACTGGTTGTACTTGGCGATGCGGTCCGAGCGCGACAGCGAGCCGGTCTTGATCTGGCCGGCGTTGGTGCCCACGGCGATGTCGGCGATGGTGCTGTCCTCCGTCTCGCCCGAGCGGTGGCTGATCACGGCGGTGTAGCCGGCACGCTTGGCCATCTCGATCGCGGCGAAGGTCTCCGTCAACGTGCCGATCTGGTTGATCTTGATCAGGATCGAATTGGC